>JAJRCM010000022.1 GCA_028678965.1 Methanomicrobiales archaeon
ACCTCTGGTATCGGATCGATGATCAGGCGGTCTTTTCGGTCGGGAGCGAGCGGTACCCGTTTACCATAGGTGAGAGCGAGGTGACGCCTCCGCAGCATCTCCTCCATCATCTGTTGGGGATGGGCATAGGAAGCCTCTGGGATAAGGCCGATCATGTCATCGATGGATCGCCCATGATACATCAGCACCCTGACTCCCTGGAGGGAAAGGAGACAGGGATTCTCCACCCAGATACAGTTGCGGGGGAATCCTGTTCTGAAGATCTCGGGGATGGCTGGTTGCGGCTCGATTCCCCGGACCATATCGTGATTCCCCGGTGAGAGGACAATGGCGAGACGGGAGGGGAGCGCCGCGAGCATCTCCCCCAACTTCTTATACTGCTCGTAGATATCCTTGATCACAAGTTCCGAGTCCTGATTGGGGTACACGCCAATGCCATCCACCAGGTCGCCGGCAATGAGGAGATACTGAGCATCGCTCCCCTCCAGCCAGTCTGCAAAGCGCTGCCATTCCTTCTCCATAAAGGCATTGCTTCCCACGTGGATATCGGAAATGAATACCGCGGTACCTGGCTGCTCACTATGATAGGGGGCATGGGTGAGAGGAATATCCGGACGGAGAAGGGTATCTGCAAAGAAGAGTTTCCCATCACTGGAGAGCTTCCCCCTCACCCCAATCACTTCATCGGGGACGATACGTTCTGCTTCCGCAAAAACCGGGCGATCCTTGTTGAAGAGAATGGCGATTTGACCGGTAGTATCTTCCAGATCGAGAAGACGGTGGCCATTGGTGGTCGTACGGATATCTCCCACCAGCCCGACTATGGTACATTCCTGCTGCCGATAGAGGGAATTTCTGGAGAGTGCCTGGATGGGTAAGGCTGGTGTCCTTGCCCGGATCATCTCTCCCAGATGGTTGTACCGGTCCCGGAAGTAGTAAAGAAAATCCTCGAAATTTCCTCCGGACGTGGAGGATCCATCCCCTCCCTTGAGAACTTCAAGTGCAGGTTCGGGAAGGAATCTGACCCCGTCCCGTTCTGCTTTCATACCGGGTATGTGGCAGGCAGAGACCACCACCGTATTACAGGGGAGGTGAGCGATGATCTGTTCGATGAGTGCCGGATCGTTGCGTGCCACCAGGTAGTTCACCACATCGGGATGAACCTGCCGCCGGGTAGTGAGGAAACGCTGGACGATCTCCTGTGCACCGAGCATCACTGAGATATGGTAACGGGCGGGTATAAGGGATTCCCTCGCTCTCCCGTGACGGTGAGGAGGGTATATCTCCAGAGGAGTTGAATTAGTGAAGGAACAATGGAAGGCCTTGAAAAAGTCCGCAGGGCATTCAACCGCTTCCAGAATAGCTCGAATCCCGTCATATCTCTCCTCCGGGATTTGATCTGGGTGGCGATGGTAGTAGGCGGGATTGCACTCTCCCTGTACCTGGTGTGTGGGACTTGGCCAGCGGTGGTAACTGTTGAGTCAGAGAGCATGGTTCCCCACATGAATGTTGGTGATCTTGTGTTCGTCGTGGAAGAGAACCGTCTCCGTAGTCTCCAGACATGGGAAGGAGGAAAGGAGGATGGGTATATGGCATTCGGTGACTTCGGTGATGTGGTCATCTACCGGCCGAATGGCTACGACGCGGTACACCCCATTATCCACCGTGCGATGTACCGGATGGAGAACGGAGAGGTGCGACAGATCCCGATACGGGTAAATAATCAGGTGTTGGTACGCAATCTCACTGCCCCCCACGCAGGCTATATTACCAAAGGAGATAATAATGCCAACATCGACCAGGTGGGAGCTATCAGCGGCCTCGGACCGATTGAACCGGTGAAGGATGAATGGATAGTGGGTAAGGCATTCATTGCAGTGCCACTTCTTGGCTATCCCGCCCTCCATCTCTACGAGTTTGCCGCAATCATCCTGGCCATCCTGCTTCTCCATGAGATCTTTTTATCTTCGAGGGGAGGTGAAGAACAACCACGGGGAGAGAGAAAGAAACGTCAACGCTGAAATTCCACGGTGGTACTAATGCATCGCAGTCTGCGCTGGAAAGATGTGGGGATTGAGGAGAAACTTGAACGTCTGCACAGCTGCGTCATCCAGTTACTTCAGAAAGCCCCACCTGCTCGCTCCAGCGAACGGGAGAAATTCACCCGCTGGGGAGAAAATCTGCAGGAGCTCCGTAGGAAAATCGCAGACATCAGAGAGCAGGTACTCCCTCTCCTTGAGCGGGATCTCGGGAATTCCCTTGTCTCAGGGGAGATCCTTTTTCTCGCCCTGTTCCAGCCCAGTACAAGGAACCTTTTCTCTGAGATTGAGGTCCACCTCCAGAGGGGAGGCACCTGTGCACTGACGCCGTTGGAGCTAGGAGAACTGGCCCTCCTTCCGGAAAGTGCAAAGACCCTTGCCTGGGTGGGGGATGCTGCCCTCAGCCTTGCAGTTCTCAACCAGATCTGGGTACCCTCGATTACCCGGGTTGGAGAGCTGACTGAGAAGAGAAAGGAGTACGTCCAGAATACCAATCTTGCACGGTTGTGTGATCGATGGGAACTCTACGAGCACCGGCTCCATCTCGATCCTCCATCTGATCCCACGACTCTCACCCGAGAAACGGTGGACCATCTGAAAGGGACACTGGTCGAAGCCATTTTCGGGATTCTCTTTCTCGCTGGAGGAGTGACGGCGGTGGCGGACGCCATCCCCCTTCTCCAACCTCCTCATCAGAAAGAGAGTTGATATTCAGAGGTAGGTGAGAGCCTCCCGTACCAGCATACCCTCCCTGATACCACAGGTGGTGGCGGTGCGATTGGCCTCTTTGATGATGCCATTGAGCAGGTCATCAAGGGTAGTAATAACATCACCCCGTGATGGACGGACGCGGGCAGCGGGATACGCGAACCGGTCAAGGGCAAGGACATCGAACGCCCCGCATCCAACCATACCCTTGTCGGTGACAATCATGACAATCGCCAGCGGGCCAAGGGAGATGGTATAGCCGGTGGCATTTTTATGGGGGAGGATGACAATCTCCTGGTTCATAGTGTTCCCTCTGGAAATATACCCCCTTTTTTTATAAAAGCCCTTTTCAATACTATCCATAGCTATAATGTGACGGGGGAATACTCTATTGTAATCAGGCGGAGGCGCACGTCGCTATCTTTATTCCAGACGGTGATTTCAGATGAGGAAGTCAGCGATCAGGACGCTCCTTACGGATACACTTGCAGGTCATCGTCTCTCTGAAGAGGAGGGATTACAATTACTGCGGGTGCGGGAGCGGGAGGTCTGGGACATCGCCCGAGCTGCCGACCAGGCTAGGGAGAAAAAAGCAGGGAATGTGGTCACCTATGTGAGGAACCAAAATATCAATGTCACCAACCTCTGCGTTAACGCTTGCGGGTTCTGCGGTTTCAGTAAAAAACGGGGTGATAAAGGGGTTTATTTCTTTGACAGAGCAACCATCCAGGATAAGGCGACCCTCGCGAAAGAGCGGGGGGTGACGGAAATCTGTACGGTGAGTGGTCTTCACCCCGATTTCACCGTCCAGTCATACCTGGATATCTATTCTTGGATACGTGAGAAAGCCCCCCATGTGCATATCCATGCGAGCAACCCCATGGAAGTTGCCTATGCGGCACGGCGGAGTGGCTTGACAACAGATGAAGTGCTGCGCCAGATGAAAGGGGTAGGCCTGAACTCATTATGCGGGACTGCAGCGGAGATACTGGACGATGAAGTACGAAATGTCATCTGCCCGCAGAAGATTGACACCGCAACGTGGATACGTATCATCAGGGAAGCCCACCGCCTGGGAATCCCCTCCACCGCCACCATCATGTACGGCGCGTATGAGGGTGAGATGGCAAGGATACGGCACCTCAGCATCCTCCGCCAGATCCAAGACGAAACCCAGGGATTCACAGAATTCGTCCCCCTCTCCTTTATCCATATGAATACTCCCCTCTTTAAGAAGGGAATCGCCAACGCAGGAGCGACGGGAAGAGAGGATCTTCTGATGTATGCAGTCTCCCGCTTGTTTCTCGACAATTTCAGGAATATCCAGGTCTCGTGGGTCAAGCTGGGAATCAAGATGGCCCAGCTGGGACTGCTCAGCGGGGCGAACGATCTTGGCGGTACCATGTTCGAAGAGAGCATCTCCCGGGATGCGGGGGCCAAACATACGGATTACCTCGACCCACAAGAAATGGGGCGGGTAGCGAACGATATCGGGCGATCCCTCCGCCAAAGGACGACCCTCTACCAGTTAATCTAAAGGTCTGAGTAATTTTACTATTTTTTTTCCGATATCCTGTGCCCGTTTAACCGCCTGCGCATCCTTCAGCACTTCACCAGGCAGGTACCCCTTGCCTGCCACCCCGCCCATGTATCCGAATTCATGGGAACTAAAGAAACCCTCGATAGTTTGGAGTGCCCGGTTCCCTCCCTTATCTGCACAGCAGGTGACTGCCACTCCCTTCCTCCCCGCCAGTTTGCGGTCATGGTACAGGGAGTAGGTCCGGTCAATAAAATTTTTCAGATGACCACAGATGTCATAATAATACGTAGGTCCACCCAGAATCAGGATCTCGCACTCCATTACCTGGGCGATGATTGGTGCCCAGTCATCATCCTGGATAACGCACACTTTTTCTTTCTTACAATTCTCGCATCCCAGACAGGGTTTGATATGCTTGCCCGCAAGTGAGATGAACTCGTTATCAATTCCCGCCCGGGTGCACTGGTCAAGTATGATCTTGATGAGTTGCGAGGTATTTCCTTCCTTCCGCATGCTGCCCGAGATGCCGAGCACATTCATACTCTCTCATCATCACCAATCGGTATTGATACTTTTGATAACAGGCACAAGGCCAAGTGCCGTAAATACAGACCGGGTCTCATCGAGCGGGTTATGACGACGGTGAAAAAGGTGCGTGGCACAGCGGCAGTCGCTGGCCCCAAAACCAGCATCTCCGTCGATGCAAATACGGCGTGCCAGAAAGCACTCAAGTTTATCTTGCGTTGGGCCGCAGATGGCGTAGCGAAGGTGGAAATGAGGGCTGGTGAGGAGGTGGTCAATATGCCATCGTGGAGGCCGATCATGGTAGTGATAGAGAGTGACATGGCGCTGAACCCGCGCAAAACCACCGGGGCCCAGTGCCGAACCCACGTACCCATGCCACCCCTTCGCGAACCGGAGAGTACCGAGCGCCCCGATTCGGAGGAGGCATTCATCGTTCTCAAACAGGAGGATGTAGACACCTTCAGTCATTCATCCCCACAATCATCTGGCGTGCAGCCTCGATATGCCGATCCCCCCCTTCTTCCACCGGAACACCGTGGCCCGGATAGAGAGATCGCACCCTGAGACTGGCGAGACGGCTGATGGATTGTCTGAGATGCTCGAGGCTTCCCCCCGGGAGATCATATCGCCCGAATGAGCCCTCGGTAAAGACCGTGTCCCCGCTGAAGAGTGCCCCCGATGCCTGATCATAGAGACAGATACTCCCCCGAGTGTGACCGGGCGTGTGGAGTACCTGGAGTGAGCCGATGGTGTCTCCTTCAGAAAGGAGACGATCCGGGCGTACCGGGGGCGCTCGCTCCCCAAACATCAGGGCAACACTCTCTAGGTCATCAGTGAGAGCGGGTGCATCGAGGGTATGGATGGCGATAGTCGCCCCGCACATCTTGCTGATTTCAGGAAGATAGGCAGTGTGATCATAATGGCAGTGAGTCAGAACGATAGTAGTAATCCTATCCCGGTGGGGTGCCACCGCCATAGGAATAGCTCCCGCATCAATCAGGATAGTATCGATTACGTAGGCGTTGGCGAAGGCCATTTTCCCGGGTATCCACCGGACCGGCATGCAGAATAATAATCTCTCCCACCAAATGTCTCTTATGCATGCCCTGATCCGTGAGTGTAGAGCGGGGATCCCCAAAGAGGTGGAAGCCATGGCACGGAAGGAAGGGCTGTCATCCAATACCCTGGCGCATGCTATTGCCATGGGGAAGGTAAGTGTTCCGGCCAATCCCCGTCATTGCAGATCAGCGGTCGCTATTGGCGAAGGGTGCCTTGTTAAGGTGAATGTTAACATCGGCACCTCCGCCCAGCGGTGCGATCATGTTCTTGAGGTTGAGAAAGCGAAGGCAGCAATATCCTGCGGTGCCGATACCCTGATGGACCTTTCGACGGCCGGAGATATTCCCTCCCTCAGACGGCAGATCCTCTCACTGGGGGTTCCAATGGGAACAGTCCCTATATACGAAGCAGTCAGGCGTTCTGGTAATGCCGTGGATGTGGACGCAGATCTACTCTTCCAGGTGATACGGGAGCACTGCAAGGACGGGGTTGATTTCCTTACCCTCCATTGCGGGGTCAACCTGGAGGCATTGGAAGCCCTCCGGTCCGATCCTCGGCTCATGGGGGTAGTGAGCAGGGGCGGAGCATTTCACCTCGCTCGAATGGTGCAGAATGGGGAGGAAAACCCCCTTTTTTCAGAATTCCAATACCTGCTTGAGATCCTGGATGAGTATGAGGTTGTTATCAGCCTGGGTGATGGGATGCGGCCAGGATGCATCCATGATGCCGGGCGGCTCGCAAAGAGCATTGAATACCTGGCAATTGGCCGGCTCTCCCGACAGTGCCTGGATCATGGTATACAGCGTTTCATTGAAGGGCCCGGGCATATCCCTCTTCCCCAGGTGGGTTACAACATCCGTATGATCAAAGAGCTTACTGACCAGGCACCGCTCTATCTTCTCGGTCCGGTGGTCACCGACATCGCCGCAGGGTATGATCATGTCGTTGCTGCCATGGGAAGCGTGGTCGCCTGCTGCCATGGGGCAGATTTCCTGTGCATGGTCTCTCCCAGTGAACACCTCGCCCTCCCTCGGGTGGACGACATCGTTGAAGGAACAAGGGTGACCAGGATCGCAGCGCACATCGGAGACTGTGTGAAGCGGGGCGAGGCCTGGCAGAGAACGAGGGAGCTGCCCCTTGTTGAAGCCCGTCGCGATCTGGACTGGGAGTCCCAGTTCCGGGAAGCAATGTTCGGTGAGCATGCACGGAGCATTCACGGCCGTGATGGGGCAGTTGAGACCTGTTCCATGTGTGGGGACCTGTGTGCCATCAAATTGGTGAAGGAAATATTCGAAAAAAATCATAAACAGCGTGAATAAAATCATTATATCGATGATAAAAAAGGGTAAGGTAGCATTCCAGCTGTAACTTTTTCTACATCATGGAAGTGATCGTACCCCTGCAGGAATCCCACTTCGCCGTTTGTCTATATCCTGCCTGTGGTGGTACCAGGAGGACATCCGGCCTTCCTAGAAATGGGAATCTCTCACAATAAATGAAGGAACCATGAGACTTTCACTGTCAGGTGATGGGAGGGTGCATTGCCACCCCCCCATCGCTTCGCGCTGAAACACTCTCATTCCTTAAGCAATGGTTGTCCTCCCATAACCACCCTTAAGATACGAATGAGGGAAGATGAGACGCGAGCATCTTTCAGGTTCCTTTTTCCCTTTAGGTGCTTCTCATATACTTTCCAGAATTATCAGAGATACGTCCTAGTTCTCAGTACTGCGGCACTTGTCTGAATAGTGGCTCACCTTAAGAACCAATCAAGATCGTACAAGAGAGAGGATTCTTAGCGCGAGCAGCGCAGCATTCTCCCCATTATCTATCCCCACGCAGGCAACGGGAACGCCCTTTGGCATCTGGACAATGGAGAGAAGAGCATCAAAGCCATTGAGAACCCCGCTCACTGGGACGCCAATTACCGGTCGCGTGGTCTTGGAAGCGATCACACCGGGAAGTGCCGCGGAGAGTCCTGCGATTGCGATGAACACTTTTGCATGGCTGGAGGTGATATAAGCATCCAGCTGGGTAGCATCTCGGTGAGCAGAGATGACCTGGTAGTCATAGGATACCCCCTTCTCATCGAGTACCTTCTTCGCTCTCTCGGCAATCGCCGCATCTGAAGCGGAACCGCAGATGATTGCCACGTCTGCCATATCGCCATCCAAACTTATATCCCGCCTTTCTTAATATACTATGGACGGATTACCATGGAGAAGGAACTGCTCCTGATGCTACCGGGTCCCGTACCCATGCCGGAACGGGTCAGGTATGCCATGATGCGACAGGCAATCAACCACCGCAGCGCCGAGTTTGGTGCGGTCTATGCAGACTGCGTGCGGGTGCTGAAAACGGTTTTTCAAACCGTCAACGACCTTTTTGTCATTAGCGGGTCCGGTACTGCAGGGATGGAGGCAGCGGTCGCCAATTTTGGGAGAGATATAGATATCGCCTGCCTCGTCAATGGCAAGTTCGGAGAGCGTCTCTATAAGATAAGTCAGCGGTATGGGAGGGCGCACCTGATCGCCTCCGAATGGGGAACTCCCCTCAACCTAGAAGAGCTGGAGGTGAAGCTGGAGCAGGGTGCCCGCATGGTAACGTTGGTACATAACGAGACCTCGGCAGGTATTAAAAATCCTGCAGAAGAGGTAGGGAGGCTTGCCCGGAAGCATGACGCCCTCTTTGTGATGGACGGGATCACCTCTATTGGTGGCGATACGGTGGAAACCGATCGCTGGGGTGTGGACATCGCCATTGTTGGTTCCCAGAAATGCCTTGCCGCACCGGCAGGACTCGCTGCCGTCTCTGTCTCTTCCCGGGCGTGGGAACGGCTTACCAAGAATCCACCATATTATCTTGATCTTGCCGCATACCGTAAGAGCGCCAGTGGAAAACCGATGGAGACTCCGTATACCCCCGCCGTACCGCTCTTCCTCGCACTGCGAGAAGCGTGTCTCATCATCGATGAAGAGGGTATCACACATCGCATCGCACGGCACAAGAGGATGGCAGACGCGGTGCGGTCCGCGGCCAATGCCTGGGGACTCTCTCTGTTCCCCGTTTTGGACCAGAACCACGCGTACTCGAATACTGCGACTGCTATTGTCTACCCGGGTGGGGTGAAGGACAGCGAGGTACGTGATACCGTAAAGAAGATGGGAATTATCATTGCTGGTGGACAGGATCACCTGAAAGGGAAGATATTCCGTATCGGTACAATGGGGGCTATCGGAGCACCGGAACTCCTCGCCACCCTCGCTGCCGTCCAGCACGGGTTGAAAAAGGCTGGTTACCAGGTGCAGGGCGATGGGGTGGAGGCCGCCTGTGAGGTTCTGGGATGAAAGTTGGAGTTGCTGACACCACCTTTGCACGTGTCAACATGGGAGCGATAGCTATTGATGAGCTTAAAAAGCACGCCAGCGTGGCGATAGAGCGGTATACTGTTCCCGGGATCAAAGATCTACCAGTAGCATGCAAGAAACTTATCGAGGAACGGAAGTGTGATATTGTCATGGCGCTGGGTATGCCTGGTAAAGCAGAGATAGACCGGTGGTGTGCCCACGAAGCATCGCAGGGAATCATGCTCACCCAACTCCTGACTAACCGACATATTATCGAGGTCTTCGTCCACGAGGACGAAGCGAAGGATGACCGTGAGCTCGCCTGGCTCGCTGAACAACGGACAAGAGAGCATGCGGAAAACGCCGTTAAACTTATCCTTTACCCCAGGGCGCTGGAGAAGGAAGCAGGAACCGGACAGCGACAGGGGTTCCCGGATATTGGGCCGGCGAGATGAGCAAGGTGAAAGCAGTTTATAGATGAATCAACAGAGTTGATGGGAAGGAATTGATATGGCAATCAAGCTGGGATTTGTAGTCTCTGAGTTCAACCGTGATATCACGTACATGATGGAGATCGAAGGAAAAGAACATGCGACCTTCCTTGGTGCAGAGGTGGCTCAGACCCTCTATGTTCCAGGAACCTACGATATTCCGATCGCAGTTAAAAAGATCCTCGTGGAGGGAAAAGTCGATGCTGTGGTTACTATCGGTGCAGTCATCGAAGGAGCCACCCAGCATGATGAGATTGTTGTCCAGCACGCAGCGCGAAAAATCATGGACCTTGGTCTCGAGTACGGGAAACCGGTGACACTGGGCATTTCCGGCCCCGGTATGACCCGACTTGAAGCTCATGAACGGGTCGATTATGCCAAGCGAGCCGTCGAATCGGCTGTGAAGCTGGTCAAACGATTGAAATGAAATCCCTCTCGGAAAAGGTCGCGGCCATCGCCTCCTCCGCCACCATGGATATCGCTGATCAGGCGAAGCGGATGGCACGGGAGGGGATCGATGTCATCTCTCTCTCAATCGGAGAGCCGGATTTTGATACCCCTTCGCACATTAAAGATGCCTGCTGTGCTGCCCTGGCGAGAGGGGAGACCCATTATGCACCAAGTAACGGTATCCCTGAACTGATCCAGGCTATCTCAGAGAAGTGCAGGAAGGAGAACGGATTCTCCTGCCGGCCAGAGGAAGTGATCGCCACCTGCGGGGCAAAACACGCCATCTACCTTGCAATGGAAGCAGTGATTAACGCCGGAGAGGAAGCAATCCTGATCGATCCAGCGTGGGTTTCCTACGAGCCCTGTATCCAGATGGCCGGTGGGAGGGTCCGGCACTATTCTTTGAACCCCAAGACGTTTCAAGTGGATGATACCCTTGCCGAGAAGATCAGCCAGAAGACCAGGATGATCGTCGTAAATACACCATCTAACCCGGCGGGCACGGTCTTCAATACAACGTCCCTCTCGCTGGTTGCGGATCTCTGCGAAGACTATGACCTCATCGCGCTTTCCGATGAGATCTATGAGAAACTGGTCTATGAAAAGGAGCATATTTCACTTGCTACCATCGGGGACATGGTACATCGCACTATCACGATTAACGGGTTCTCCAAGGCATACGCAATGACTGGGTGGCGGCTGGGATATTCAATTGCCCCACTCGAAATCACCCGCCAGATGCTCAAAGTCCAGCAGCACAGTGTCTCGCATCCCACCACCTTTGTGATGTGGGGGGGAGTTGCTGCTCTGAAGGGAGATCAGGCATGTGTAAATCAGATGCGGACCGAGTTTGACGCCAGGCGAAAGTTCCTGATGGCCGAACTCCCCGCGATGGGTTTTGAGGCCGCTCCCATGGAGGGAGCATTCTACTCCTGGATCAGAGTCCCTGGTGATGATATGGAGATAGCCCGCCGATGGCTCGAATATGCTCATGTCGCAGTCACACCAGGCAGTGTTTTCTATGCTCCGGGCTGGATCCGCCTCTCGTATGCGACCGCTCTGCCTCGGTTGAGGGAAGCAATGACCCGGATTGCTAATCAGTCGGAAGGCTCTGACTGAAGATACGCGCGCCATTCATCACCATCTGCTCCATCCTTTTTCTCCGTGGATCATGGCACTTTCGTACATCTATTCTTCGGAAATCCTGATATGGAGAGAGAATGACCCAATGTTATGCAGGATGGCGGGCAACTCACCGGAGAGGGGGCGAAGGGGGGAGAGAACAGGGTTTCGGCACCCTTCGAGGACAAGGGATTCTGCGCTGCAATCGACAGCGGAAAGACGAAACGACTGAGTGCCCACCATGTTGCCGATCTCTGCAGCTTTATCGGTGAGTCGACACTTGCATGGATTGACTACGTGGTCGACGACTTTGAGAAAGAAGCGGCTTCTGTCGCCACCAGCCTTGGTTTCAGCGAGGTACTTTTAAAGAGTCTCCTCGCAAATCCCACCGGCGGATATGAGGATTTTGAGACTGAGATGGGGATTCTCCTCCCTGCCATCTATATTGAAGGGTTCGATGTCAAGATCGACCAGCTTGTGGTAATGATACGGCACGGATTGGTGGTCACCCTCCATACTAAAGAGGTTAAACGATTCTTCCGTGTACGGCGATATGCAGAGACACTCCTTCGAAAAATACCCCAGAAGATTGCACTCTCCGATAAGATGACCCTCCTCCTGATCAGGATCATCGACGAAAATAACAGCCGGAACTTCGATTACCTACGTGGGATAGAGGAGAAAGGAGATATGCTCAGCAAAAAGCTTGCTGATTCCGGCATATCCCGTATCGATCTCGGGAAAGATATCTACGAAATGAAGCACGCCTTAATTGTGTATCTTGGTGGTCTTTGGTCGTCGGTGGATACCCTTAACACCCTTCGATTTGGTGATGCCGAACTTCTCACGGACGATAGCAAGATCCTGAACCGGATCACCGCGCTCATCGGTGAGGTGAACTCACACATCGGCCTCGCTGAACACCTGAGCGAGGTACTGGCAAGTGGGCTCGAGGTTCTCCAGTCCATCTACAATAACCAGCTCCAGGTCCTCAATAACCGCATGGCATTGCTCGTCGCCTACCTGACCATTATCGGTACAGCAATTCTCGTCCCCAATACCATTGCCACGGTTGCGGGGAACCCGATGTTCAATTTTTCTTCAGCAGACATCTACTGGTATATCCCTCTCATCGTTGTAAGTACCATTCTCGCCACGGTCGCTTCCTGGTGGGCAGTCAAGAGGCTTGGTCTCCTACCAAAAAGCCCGGAATGATGAGACTCTCCTCTCATTATCTGCATCTAGCAAGACCTGATGAATAATTAAAAAAAGCGGGGCTACCTATCTATATACAACAGGAGTCATGATATGGTCTTCTCACCTCTCCAGTTGATACTCACTCCAGATGCTTTTTTTGAGGAAAAACTCAAAGAGCCAGAAAATTTGAATAAGCCTCTCCCAATCTTCATTGTACTTGGGGTTCTCGGGGCTATCTCTGCGTACCTGGTGACACAGGTCACCATGCAAGCTCTCCCTCGAGAAGTCCAGGACTTTGCCGGTATTGCTACCGGCATGGCGGTGGTGGGGGGGATTTTCGGGGTATTCATCATGTGGCTGGTAGTTGCAGTCGTGCTCTATGCCCTATCCGCCCTTTTTAAGGGATCCGGGACTTTTAAAAGGACCCTTGAGTTCATCGGCTACGGTTTCTTCCCCCAGCTCATCGGAAGTATCATTGGTCTCTACCTTATGTACGATTTCTCCTCAACGGTAAAGGTGCAGCAGGTGAGCAGCACCGATCCTCAGCTTATCAGCGACGCAATATCCAGCCTGATGAACCACCCCTCATTCATCCTCGCATCCATTGTAGGTATCCTCTTTCTCTTGTGGAGTGCCAACCTCTGGATCTTCGGTCTCAAACATGCGCGGACGATCACCATGCGGAACGCTGTCTTCGCAGTCCTCGCTCCTGTTGCCATCTACATCATTTATTCCTCTTATAATCTCCTGAAACTCCTTGGTGGGGGTATTTGAATGAGTATTAGATTTATCATCCTCTGTATTGCGATACTTGCGGTCATCGGTTTTGCGGCAGCAGCCGACTACCAGCTGATGGTTGTGGAAACGAGCATCAACCCACCTGTGCTGATGAACGATGATACCGGTATAATCAAGATCAGGGTGGTGAATAATGGTGACAATGGGATCTATGTCAATCAGGTAACTCTCTTTGGTGGCGAGTTTTCAGTGACGAGCGATCCCTACCCAACCGTCGGGTGGATCGGAGCAGGGAATTATATGGACTTCACCTTCACTGTCACTGCGGGAGGAAAGGCAGGTATTTACTATCCCCGTTTTGTCCTTGAATTCACTGATGGAACCACACTTCGGTATGCGATCCCGGTTCAGGTGGATAACACTGACCTGACGGTCGCCCTGGTAGAACAACCCGATTATGTGGCCATCGGAAAGACCACGGAATATCGGCTCCTGATCGCGAACCCCCGCCCCAATGCCGTGGATAGCGTTCTCGTGATCCCCGAAGGAACGGGACTGGAAGCGACACCATCGCGACAATTCATCGGGAATCTGGGATCGAATGAAGAAGTGGAAGTCAGTTTCAATATCACTCCCGAACGAATTACCCAGGTAAAGTTCAGGGTAGAATATAAAAACGGGATCAATCCGCATGATTCTGTCCTCACTCTCCCCATCCTTCCTACAGAGAACAAAAAGGGCGCCAACCCCCTTATCTCAAACGTCCAGGTATCACAGGAGGGGGGCGTCTATCGCATCTCTGGTGATGTGAGCAATGCCGGCCTTCGGTCGGCGAAATCGGTGGTGATCAGAACGGAAGCTCCGGCAATCCCTGTTGATCCCTTTAAGATATATGTGGTGGGATCGCTGGAACCGGATGATTTCTCCAGTTTTGAGGTATCTTTCAAGCTCCCCAGCAGCAGCAGGGTACCGCTCATCGTCGACTACAAGGATGACGATGGGAACCATCTTATCAGCCAGACGGAAGTGGACGTGGATGTCTCACCCCTTTCCGACCAGACCACGTCACTTCCTATGATCGGGACGATTCTTGTCTGGCTGCTGGTGCTGGTGATCGCCGTGGCCATCATCTACTCATGGAGAAAGCGATGAGTGGGGGCGGGGAAGGCCGCACTCCTATCATCACCTTCGATCACGTCACCAAGGTGTACTCACTTCCTGCGGGGGATGTGGTAGCCTTAAATGATGTCTCCATGGATGTGCTGCCAGGAGAGTTCATTGCGGTGATGGGGCCTTCCGGGTCAGGCAAATCCACCATGCTTAATCTCATCGGCTGCCTTGATGTGCCGACCTCGGGAAAGGTCTTCATAAAAGGGCATGACATACGGACCATGGCTGATACCGACCTCACCAGACTCCGCCGCGATCACATCGGGTTCGTATTCCAGCAGTTTAACCTCCTTCCACTCCTGAATGTAGTGGAGAACGTGGAGTTTCCGCTCATCCTTAAATGCGGACGGAAGGAGTGCGGGTTGAAAGCATATGAAGTGATCCGGGCAGTAGGGTTAGAGGAGGGGCTTGATACTCATACACCCTCCGAACTATCGGGTGGCCAGCAGCAGCGCGTAGCCATCGCCCGGGCTCTGGTGAACGACCCCGATATCATTATCTGTGACGAACCGACAGGTAACCTCGACTCAAAGAGCGGGGCGACGATCATGGAAGTCCTCGCTTCAATGAATCAAAGGGGAAAGACGATCATTGTCGTTACCCATGACCCCAAGATTGCGGCCTTTGCCAGGCGGACACTGGAGCTTCTGGATGGAAGAATCGTATGATCTTCTTTGAATTCGCCAAACGGAATATCCGGCTCCACTGGCTGCGATCGCTCCTCGCGGTGATCGGGATCACCATCGGAGTCGTTGCCATCACCTCCATGGGTATTCTGGGAAACAGTCTGGTCCTCTCTATCTCCAATACACTTACCTCTGTGGGAGATACCATTGTGATCACCCCCCACACCTCGTTCCAGAATTTTGGAGGGGGTTCTTCGACCAGCGGAATCTCCGAACGTGATGTAGAGCAGATCCGGAGATCCTCGGGTTCAAACGCCGTCATTCCTGTCTACGCAGGTGGTGATCGCATCGCCATTGGGAGGGATGTGGGAGCTGCAACGATCTATGGCCTAGATCCAAAGGATATTCCTCTCCTCTTAGAAGTGGTGAACGGGACCTATATCCGAAGCAGCAGCGGGGTTATGGTGGGGAGCCGTATCGCAGAGGAATTCAATCTGAAACTGGGGAGTCAGATTACCATTGGTAGCGATGATGCTACGGCGGTGCGGGTAGTGGGTATCCTGAAGGAGCGGGGGGTGGGGTTTGATATCAATCCCGATTTCGGTATTATTGCCTCCGACCAGTGGTTCTCTGAGCGCTACGGGGTCTCGTCCTATGACCAGGTGATCGTGAAGGTGAAGAACCTGGATGAAATCGATCGGGTGAAGTCAGCAATTGAGGAGAAACTGAACCGTCGTGAGACGACCGTCAACGTTCTAGACACTCGGGCTATTCTGGAGGGCATCCTCTCCGCCTTTAACCAGATTAAGATATTCACCACTGCTATTGGAGGGATATCTCTCATCGTGGCTGGTGTGAGTATCTTCAACGTCATGATGATGTCGGTAACCGAACGGACGAAAGAGATCGGGGTAATACGCAGTATCGGTACCCAGAAGAGCGAGGTCCTGAAAATGTTTCTTGACGAGGCAATTATTCTTGGCCTGATCGGAAGTCTGGTAGGGGGCGTGCTCAGCTTCGCAGGGGGATATGCTGTATCCCAGATTATGCTCCAGACAACGGAGTATCTCTTTGTGCCGTCGAGTCTTATCAATATCCTGTATGGGATGTTATTCGGGGTCGTCACTAGTCTGCTGAGCGGAATATATCCTGCCTGGAAAGCCGCAAACCTCAATCCCATCGAGGCGCTGAGACACGAGTAATATTAAAATCCCCTTTGATTGAGCCGATTGCCCGCTTCCCTATGCTATCCATCAGCCCGGGTACTTTGTTTTTGAGGTTATCGAATGAACTCTTTTCGAGTAAAGGGTATAATACAACTCCACTCTCATCGATGACCACGATGGCATACGGGTTCAAATGAAGCGAAGCCCCACCGCCACCGATCAGCCGTCGTACTTCAATGATGGGGATGAACGCTCGCTTGGCTGCATACCGTGTAGCTCCAACAGTCAAACGGCACTCACTCTCCATATTTAACGACCTCTTCCTGGTGTAACGAGCTGCAGCAGGGAACGCATACCGAGTACCTGAAACACCCGGAACACGAGTACCAGGGGATACCTGACCTCAACACTAAGTTCAATCTCTCCATCGCACTTTGGACCATCAAAATACGGCATCATGTGTAGTGAGAGCCATGAAATAGGCCAGAGAATGGATTTTACTACCCTGTAGTATCCATAGACAGTACCCGTCATCCATGCCTTTGGGAACCCCAGATTCAATGAACAGGAAAGGCTTCCCTTTTTTAGGTGGCGGGTAATGAGGACGAAGAGCCCTATTAGCTTGTGAACCCATCCACCCAGCGGGGTTAGATCCACCTCTCTTACTTTTGAGAAAATCCGTACTTCCCCCCGGAATGTTCCACTCTTATCAATGGGGGTACGGATGGGTCTTTCCATCACCCGCCTTCCCTTCAGGGTCAGGGACATGATCCCAGAATCTTTTTCCCACGCAAGGTGAATCGCGACAAGTCCCCAGCCAACAGTACCTTGTGCCGAGAGGATGGCACCTTCTTTTTCCAGCGAAGCGCTAAGGGCCAGCGGCATGAAAAGGATATAAAGCTGGGTAGCGATTGCGAGCCCACCAAGAAGGAATATCGCGGTGGGAAAGGCACTCAGAGCGATGAAGGAGAGGATGGGGCAGGAGGCAATAGGAATCTACTCCTCTTTCCTCTCCTTTGCAGCTCCGGTGAAAGATTTGATCGCCTCAACGATGGTGGGGAGTTACTCAGCCACCGTCCCAATGACCTCGGCCATGGCACCGTGCTTCTGGAGGGAAAGCACCTGGATCCCCTCAGGACCCCTCACATCCTTGTGAGCAATGATCACCGCAACCGGTGTAATGCCGGCACCCGCTCCCCCACCCGTTCCTGAACCACCCCC
>JAJRCM010000144.1 GCA_028678965.1 Methanomicrobiales archaeon
AATCCGATAGGAGGCATGATCACATCATTTACCAGCGAGGAGACGATCTTTCCGAATGCAATGCCGATAATGAAGGCGACTGCCAGTTCGATCACATTGCCACGGGCAATAAAAGCCTTGAATTCATCTACCACTCCCATATCAGATCATTCCTTCAATGAACACATTCTCTTCTTTCCCTGAATTTAAACGTTCTTGTCTCTTTTTAATATCCGCAATACTCTGATATACCGGCATAGCGATGTTGCATGAGGAGATACCGTATGATCCTTGAAAAGATCACCTCTGAAGGCATTGCCCATAACTCTTACCTCCTTGGCTCACGGAACGAGGCGGCGGTCATTGATCCCCGCCGTGATGGTGAGGTGTATGTCCAGCGTGCGAGAGCCCTTGGACTGAAGATCACCTCTATTTTCGAGACCCACCGGAACGAAGATTACGTGATCGGATCGATGGATCTATCGAGGATTACGGGGGCATCCATCTTTCATGGAACGCATCTGGCATTTTCCTATGGGACGGGGGTCTCGGAAGGAGATGTCGTTCCTCTCGGCTCACTGGAGATAACGGTGCTGGAAACGCCAGGCCATACAGAAGAAAGCATCTCTCTTGCGGTCCGCGAGAGGGATGTCTCAGATGAGGTGTTGATGATCTTCACCGGAGATGCACTGTTCGCCGGGGATGTGGGAAGAACCGATTTTTATCCACTACAGAAAGAGGGGATGGCGGGAAAGCTTCATGCGAGTATCTGGACAAAAATTCTCTCTCTTGGCGACGGGGTGGTGATCTACCCGGCTCACGGGGAGGGATCTTCCTGCGGCGAAGCGATCAGCGATCGTGAGATAACCACCGTGGGGTATGAGAAGAAGGGGAATCCGTTACTCCGCATGAACCGGAAGGAGTTCATTGACTATAAGGTCCGTGAGCACCATTACACACCTCCGTACTTCAGAAAGATGGAGGAGTTGAATATACGGGGCGCTCCACTACTCACAGGGATTCCTCTCCTCCGTCCCTTGAGCCCCACGGAGATCAGGGACTATCGTGCCGCTGGTGCCCAGATCGTGGACATCCGTGCTCCGACAAGTTTCGGGGGTGGTTTTATCCCCGGAAGTATCAGCATCTGGCGGGAAGGGCTCGCCACGTTCATAGGTTGGATGCTCACCTACCAGGATCCCATCATTCTGATCGATGATTTCAACCTTGACCTGGACCGGGTGACCCGACAGTTTCTCAGGTTAGGGTACGACAATCTACTCGGATACTGTGCAGGAGGGTTCCCTGCATGGTTCAAGGCCGGCTTTGAGATGGAGGTCATCGAGCAGTGGACTCCCCCTATGATCCATGAACGACTCGATCCATCTCTCTATCTTCTCGACGTTCGGAGTATTGGGAACTGGAACACCATGGGCCATATCAAGGGGGCACACCATTGCTGGGTGGGAGAACTCAGGGACCATCTGGATGAGATCCCCAAGGATCGGTTGGTAGTTGCGTACTGTGATGCTGGCTACAAAGGGAACATGGCAGCAAGTCTCTTACGAAAGGAAGGATACCCACGAGTCGTCAACCTTCTGGGAGGGATGGCTGCCTGGAAACAATATAGGTATGAGATTATACGATAGTTCTGTCAATTTGTACCGAAATTGGAATACTTATAAATATGAATCAGTATAACTTCATGAGCGATGCAGGGTGAATGTTTTTTCACCGGTGACTGTTTTTATCACCCCTAGCGGGCAGCATTCATCTCGTGCAGCAGGTATCGACCCGGTATGCCGGGATCTGGTTTTAATTCGAACGGGAATAGTTATCCCCGCTTATCGCTATTTTGGCGTTTTTTATTGATTTTCACTCTGGTTTCAGAGTGAGGATGGTCATATGAGAGGAAAACAAATCAGACTTGAACGGATCATGGATCGGAACACGCATCGGAGCATCATTGTCCCTATGGATCATGGTGTTACCAGCGGTCCCATTGATGGACTGGAAGATATGGAGAAGACGGTGAACGCAGTCGCGGAGGGAGGGGCGAATGCGGTCATCGGCCATCTTGGCCTAGCCCTCCATGGCCACCGCGGCAAAGGGCGAGATATCGGGCTCATTCTGCACCTGTCAGCGAGCACGTCACTGGCGCCGGACCCGAACCGCAAGGTTCTGGTGAATTCGGTGGCCAATGCTCTGAAGATGGGGGCTGACGGGGTCTCCATGCACGTCAATATCGGGGCAGAGACCGAAGCGGGAATGCTCGCTGACCTCGGAAACGTCGCTGTTGAATGCATTGAATGGGGGATGCCACTCCTCGCCATGATGTATCCCCGTGGAGGGAAGGTAACCGATGAGCACCTGGTGGATCATGTAAAGCTCGCTGCCAGGGTCGCCGCAGAACTGGGGGCTGATATTGTGAAGACCGTCTATACCGGTGATCCTGACAGTTTCCGCCAGGTGACGAGAGGATGCATGGTGCCAGTGGTGGTTGCGGGAGGATCAAAGACCGATGACCGGGCGACTCTGGAGCTGATTGAGGGGGCTATGCAGGGAGGTGCTGCTGGTATCTCTGTCGGACGCAATGCATTCCAGCACCGTGCTCCCACCCAATTTATCAGGGCTGCTGCCCTGATTGTGCATGAGGGAAGATCAGCAGAAGAAGCGCTGGAGGCACTGGAGGTTGAATGAACATGATTGGAAAGGAAATTCGACTAGAACGAATCATTGACCGGAATACTAGGAAGACCGTGATTATTCCGATGGATCACGGATTTACCCTGGGGCAGATTGAAGGGCTCACCAATATGACCAACATCATCTCTGAGGTGAGCGAAGGAGGCGCCAATGCTATCGTCCTCCATAAAGGAATGGTGAAGATTGGCCACCGGAAGTCAGGAAAGGACATCGGGTTGATTGTCCACCTGTCCGCAAGTACAGCGATGAACCCGGATCCGAATGACAAGGTACTGGTGTGCACTGTCGAGGAAGCAATTGCTCTTGGGGCGGATGCCGTCTCAATCCACGTCAACCTCGGAGCCTCGCAGGAGTCACGGATGATTGAGGAGGCAGGGATCATCTCCAAGGACTGCACCCACTGGGGAATGCCGCTGATGATCATGATCTATCCACGAGGCAAGGATATCTCATCTACCTCACCGGCTTCGGTAGGGCACTGTGTGCGGGTTGCCGAGGAACTAGGGGCTGACCTGATAAAGACCAACTATACCGGTGACCCGATATCATTCCGGAAAATTACTGAAGCCTGCTCCGTTCCGGTTCTTATCGCCGGTGGCGAAAAAGCCGGGGACCTGGAAACTCTGCGGACTATCCGCGATGCGGTGTCAGCCGGGGCAACCGGTGTTTGTATGGGGAGGAACTCGTTCCAGCGATCTGACCCACGACGCTTCGTTCATTCCATCTGCAATGTCATCCACCGCGGGGTGGATCCTGAGAAAGCCATGGTGACCCGATGAAAAAGGAGCTCTGGGTTGACCTCCGGCCGTGGCGCAAAGAACTGGCCACTGCTGCCCTTGAAAGCGGGGCTGATGCGGTGGTGGTAGAGAGTGCTGGGGAGATGCAGAAACTGGGAAGGATACGGACCATCGCTAGAGATGGTGATCTGAAACCGGGGAGGGATGTCTATGAAATTTCCATCACTGATAAGAAGGGTGAGCAGGAAGCCGCTTCCCGCGGAGGCAATGCCTATGTCATTGTCTCCACCGCAAACTGGACGGTCATTCCCCTGGAGAATCTGGTCGCCCTCTCAGACCAGATCATCGCAACGGTACACACGCGGGAAGAGGCCGATCTGGTGCTCTCTGTTCTGGAGAAAGGTGTCCGGGGTGTCCTGCTCCAGACAGATCGACCTGAGCGGGTGCGTGAGCTCGCCGCATCCATGCGGGCAATACCCGCCAGCGTGCCCCTGATCCCATTCACCATCACCGAAATCAGAGCAGTAGGTATGGGGGACCGGATTTGTGTCGATACCTGTTCGATGCTCAATGATGGGCAGGGTCTCCTCGTAGGTGACACCTCGGCAGGATTTCTCCTTGTCCATGCTGAAACCCTTGTCAACCCCTATGTCGCTCCGCGGCCGTTCCGGGTGAATGCCGGGGCAGCCCATGCGTA
>JAJRCM010000023.1 GCA_028678965.1 Methanomicrobiales archaeon
CATAAAATTGAGGACGTAATCCATGATGATATGATCAGCGTCCCCGCTGATACCATGTCCGCTGGTCATATTGATCATCAGTTTTGGCTCAACTCCGTGCTCGTACAGCGCCCTGCCATCCGCATAGGGGATGATCTGGTCATTGGGAGCGTGCAGAACGAGCATTGGCCGGGGTGCGATAGTGGGGATAGCATGATCGGAGTCGATACTCAACAGGAACATACGCGGCCTGCCGGTGTAGCGGTTCCCTGCGAGTCCAAATCCCGATGTAGAGATTCCGATAAAGCCTGCCGCATCAGTATCGGCGGCCACTGCGATGGCCGCATATCTGCCCCCGTTGCTCTCTCCGGCGAAGTAGACCGGCACATGAAATGTTGAGGTAAGGTACATTCGTGCGACGATAAGATCAGCCACGATAGCATAGTATTGCGGCCATTCCTGCTTCTGAAACCGCTGGAAGTCCTGGTCGATGCTGAATGGTGTTCCCGTCGTCTCTCCTCCGTTCCCCCTGATATCCAGCACCAGCACCGCAATACCTTCTGTTGCATACTCTTCTGCCCGTTGGCGGTGTCCTTCTTTGGAGACTCCTGCCCCGGGCGCGAGGATGATGGCCGCCTGAGGCTCTTTTGGGGCAGCGAGCAAGCCTGCGACATCTCTATCGATATTCCAGAACTGAACCCTGCTGACCGTGATACTATCGTGCTCCGTGATGGGTGAGAGGAGAACTTGGGGTTCATGAACGGTCAGTTCGAGCATACCAGAATCATTCACGTGATACGATGATACCGGCAATACGGAGCTGCAACCAGCAGAGAGAGTCCCCATCACAAGGAGATAAATGAATACATACTCCAACTGCATATCGGTATCACCCCAGGCAGAGGTGGATGAGGCAGATGGTCTTCGCATCATGGATGCGGCCATCGTTCGCCATATTCCGAACCTCATCCACCGGCAGCTGGAGGAGCTCAATATGCTCATCATCATCCAGCTTCTGTAAAGCAGGGGAAGAGAGGTCCCTTGCCTCGAACAGGTACAGCTTCTCAGTCGTAAATCCCGGAGTGGTGTAGATGAAACCATGTGGGATCAGACGGCCTGCAGTAAGCCCGGTTTCTTCCTGTAACTCCCGTCTGGCGGTTGCCTCGGGGGATTCACCTGGATCCATGGTTCCGGCGGGAGCTTCGAAGAGATACTCATCAATAGCAAACCGGTACTGCCATATCAGATAACAGACATCTCCCTCAACGGGGAGGATTGTCACAGCATGAGAGGGGTGGATCACCACCCGTTCACGCTCGGTCCCATCGGGAAAGAGATAAACACTCTTTTCCACCGAGAGTCGCCGTCCACGATAAATAATCTCCATCATGACTCCTGGTAATCGATGGGATCCCTGACCCCCGCATTTCTGAACGCCTCCTGGCGGAAGTGGCAGGAACCACATCGCCCGCAGGCAGGAGCCTCATTCCGATAACAGGACCAGGAATATTCATAAGGGACCCCTAATTCGATGCCAAGCCTGACGATATCGGTCTTGGTCATGTGGAGGAATGGTGCCCTGAGGGTGATCGTGGTGGTATCACGGGTGCCGAGATCGATTACCCTCTGGAACGCTTCAATAAATACTGGCCTGCAGTCCGGATACCCGCTGTAGTCCAGGGACTGCGCCCCGATGAAGATGGTGTCTGCTTCCCTCGCTTCTGCATAGCTCGTGGCAATGGAGAGGAGGTTCGCATTTCTAAACGGTACATAGGTGTTGGGGAGGTGTTCCCGTGCCGGGTCATAATCTTCCATCTCCACCGTGGTATCGGTAAGACTGCTCCCCCCTATGGTATGGAGGTAGCTGATATCGACTTCCAGAAAATCCTCAGCATTGAGAAGGTGAGCGATAGTTCGCGCACATCGTGCTTCCTTGCCTTCAGTCCGCTGCCCGTAGTTGACGTGGAGGGCGAGAATTGAATACCCCTCACGCTTCGCCAGGTACGCAGTGGTTGCAGAGTCCATCCCCCCGGAAAGGAGAACGACTGCCTTACGACGATTCATCATTGCACCCCGATCATTTTGTGCAACTGGAGCTGGAATCTGACGGGAAGGTTATGATCGAGAATGTAGTTCACGAGGGGTTTACTATCTCGTCCATAGACAGGGGTTATGATAGCTTCGCCCTTCACCCCGTAGGTGTGGAGTATCTCGTCAGCGAAACGGCAGTCATCGGTATCGGCGCATACGAACTTCACACTGTCCCGGAGAGAGAGATCTGAGAGCAGGGAGAGATCACTCTGCTCACCGGAGGAGGGGCACTTCACGTCCATACAGATGGCGGCATATGGCTGGTATAGGCGGAAATTGACGGTTCCGTTGGTTTCAATATCTACCTTGTACCCCTCCTTGTGGAGCGATGTAACAAGGGTGAGTACCTCTTCCTGGAGGAGAGGTTCACCACCAGTGAGGCAGATATAGGTGAAACCAATTGACCTGACTGCAGCGAGGACTTCAGGAACGGTCATCTCTGAGCCTCCCTCCTGCGCCTGGGGCGTATCACACCAGCGACACCGTAGATTGCACCCAGCACAGCGGACGAATGTACAGGGTCTTCCCTGATTTCGCCCTTCACCTTGGAGGCTCCTGAAGATCTCACTGATTATCATAGGTGCGGTCAGCACAGCACGTGGGGGACTCCCAGACACGTATTTTTTTGATTCGAGCGTTTGAACCATTGATCCGGCATTCGGCGGCAAGCATGTCGTGGATACGCTCAGCCATCATCTCGCTGCTCGGGTCGCCGGGGGTGGTGATAACTGTCTGAAAGGCGGTGAGGCAGTCAACCATGGGATCTGCCTCGTTCAGGATAACCTGATGATCGAACCGTTCGATGACCCCTTTTATCGTATTGTAATCCACAAGAATATTGGTCGTTCCGTCAATCTCTCCCTCGATCCATACCTCAACCTTCCAGCGGTGGCCGTGGAGGTTCCGGCACTTTCCCTCATAGTGAAGGAGACGGTGTGAGGCATCGAAGAAAACTATCTTGTATATCCCTGTGGTCATTGTACAGCGTGTACCAGCCGGAGATATAAGGTTATTAGCCCTCACAGCACATGTATACAGGAATCGCGTGAGTGAGGCACAATATATAAATTCATTCCACGCGTTTGATAGTATCTCAGTGATGGGTACCCCTATCCAGAAAAATCAAATGAATGAGGGCCTTTAATGGGACAGGGTAAATTTGCAGCAAGAAAACTGAAGCGCGACGCGCAAAAGTTCCGTTGGAGTAACAAGTGGTACGCCCGGCGTTTACTCCGGCTTGATGAGAAGGCAGATCCTCTCGAGGGGTCTCCTCAGGCACGAGGCATTGTGCTCGAGAAGATCGGGATTGAGGCCAAACAGCCCAACTCCGCTATCCGAAAAGCAGTCCGTGTTCAGCTGATTAAGAATGGCCGGCAGGTAACTGCTTTTGCCGTCGGAGATGGTGCTATCAACTTCATCGATGAACACGATGAGGTGGAGATCGAAGGGATCGGCGGACGACTCGGCCGCTCGATGGGAGATATTCCCGGGGTTCGATACGTCGTCACCAAGGTCAATAATGTCTCCCTCCGCGAATTAGTGATCGGGCGGAAGGAGAAACCACGCAGGTGATGAGATGGAAGAGAAGACAGCAGCATCACGGGAAGAGGAAGATAAGCAGCC
Organism: Methanomicrobiales archaeon; assembly: GCA_028678965.1. Lineage (GTDB taxonomy): Archaea > Halobacteriota > Methanomicrobia > Methanomicrobiales > JACTUA01 > JAJRCM01. The sequence continues at coordinate 3,694 of JAJRCM010000023.1, forward strand.
GAAAAGGCTCCTGTTCAACCGCTGGGATCTGAATGAAGTGGAGATCAAGGATCCAGGCCTTGTCAGGTATGTCAACCTGAAATCCACGATTGTTCCCTATACCTCTGGCAAAATGACCCGGCAGCAGTTTGGGAAGGGAGACATGCTCATTGTCGAGCGCCTCATCAACCGCCTGATGCAGACAGAGATAAATACGGGGGCCAAACAGCGTGCTATCAGAATTACCGCTGATGCTTTCGAAATCATCCATAAGAAGACCAAAAAGAACCCGGTTCAGGTTCTGGTGGATGCCATCGCCAATGCCGGTCCGCGTGAAGAGACAGTTCGGTTGAAGTACGGTGGGATCAATGTCCCGAAATCTGTGGATACCGCCCCTCTCCGCAGAGTGAACGCTGCACTCCGGTTTATTGCTGAGGGAGTAAATTCCGCGAGCCACACAACCAAGAAAAACGTGAGCGAATGTCTCGCTGACGAATTGATTGCCGCAGCTCGCGGTGATACGAAGTGTTACTCAGTGGGGAAGAAAGAAGAGCGTGAACGAATCGCGATTGCCTCCCGCTGATTCTATCTTTTTTTGAGGTACAGTATGGCACGAGCAGCAAAAATTGTTGAAAGAGTAACAACCCTGATGGACAGGCCCGAGCATATACGGAATATCGGGATTGTCGCGCACATCGATCATGGAAAGACCACCCTGTCCGATAACCTGCTTGCCGGCGCAGGTATGATCAGTGAGGAGCTTGCCGGAAAGCAGCTCTTTATGGACTCCGATGAGGAGGAGCAGTCCCGCGGTATCACTATTGACGCAAGCAATGTTTCCATGGTCCACGAGTATGAGGGAGAAGAATTCCTCATCAACATGATCGATACCCCCGGTCACGTTGATTTCGGGGGTGATGTAACTCGTGCTATGCGTGCTGTGGATGGCGCTGTGGTGGTGGTGGATGCCGTTGAAGGAGCGATGCCCCAGACCGAGACCGTGCTCCGTCAGGCCCTCAAGGAGCAGGTTCGTCCGGTTCTTTTCATCAATAAGGTTGACCGGTTGATCAATGAGCTCAAGGTGGATGAAACGGAGATGCAGATCCGCCTGGGCAAGGTCATCGACAAAGTCAACAAGCTGATCAAGGGGATGAACGAAGAGCAATATAATAAGGGCTGGCGTCTCGACCCGAAAAATGGGACAGTTGCTTTTGGATCCGCTCTATATAAATGGGCAGTCTCCATCCCGTACATGCAGAAGAGCAAGGTTTCATTCAAGGAAGTCTACCAGAAGTGCCGTGAGGGAGACATGAAATGGCTCAACAAACAGAGCCCGCTCTGTAGCGTTATCCTGGATATGGTAGTACGGCATCTGCCCAATCCCATCGAAGCCCAGAAGCGGCGTATCGGTGTTATCTGGCACGGGAATAAAGAGAGCATCGAGGGTATTGCGATGTTGAACTGCGATCCCAACGGACCGGTCATCCTGATGGTCACCGACATCAGCTTCGATCCCCATGCCGGAGAGGTGGCAACCGGACGGTTATTCAGCGGCACATTGAGACGGGGTCTTGAGCTGTATGTATCGGGAACGGCTGGGAAGACGAATCGTCTCCAACAGGTTGGCATCTTTATGGGGCCAGAGCGAGTGGAAGTGGAGCAGCTTCCTGCCGGAAACATCGCTGCGGTCACCGGGCTCAAGGATGCCATCGTCGGATCCATGGTGACCAATCTGATAGAGATTACTCCCTTCGAGTCCCTGAAGCACTATAGCGAGCCGGTGATGACCGTCGCCGTTGAAGCGAAGAATATGGCAGATCTGCCCAAGTTGATCGATGTCCTCCGTCAGGTGGCAAAGGAAGATCCAACCGTCCGTGTTACGATCAACGAGGAGACCGGAGAGCACCTGATTAGCGGCATGGGGGAGCTCCATCTTGAGATTATTACTGGCCGTATTAAGCGTGATAAACATGTGGAGATAACCACCTCCAAGCCAATCGTTGTTTACCGTGAGACGGTCACCCAGATGGTGGGTCCGGTGGAGGGAAAATCCCCCAACCGACATAACCGTTTCTACGTTGAACTATCCCCGCTCGATGAGAAGGTCGTGAACCTGATCAGGAATGGTGAAATCTCTATGAATATGCCGGAAGTGGAGCGGAGAACCATTCTGATGAAGGCTGGGCTGGAGAAGGATGAGGCGAAGGGCATCAAGGACATTGCAGGCACCAATGTTTTCCTCGATATGACTAAGGGTATCCAGTATCTGAACGAGACCATGGAGCTGATCTTGGAGGGATTCCACGAGGCGATCGATGGGGGTCCTCTTGCCGATGAGCCCGTTCAGAACATGAAAGTACGGCTCGTCGATGTAAAGCTTCACGAGGATTCTATCCACCGTGGCCCGGCCCAGGTCATCCCGGCGGTCCGTGCTGCGATCAAGGGCGGTATGCTGCTTGCCAATGACACCCTCATGGAACCCCTACAGAAGATCCAGATTAATGTACCCAGCGAGCAGATGGGTAATGCCGTTTCCCAGATCCAGGGCAGGCGAGGCCAGATCCTCGACATCTCCAGCGATGGGGATTCCATCGCGGTGATTGGGAAGGCACCAGTGGCAGAACTCTTTGGGTTCGCCGGGGACCTTCGATCGGCAACGGAGGGTCGGGCAATGTGGAGCACGGAATTTGCCGGTTTCGAGGTTGTCCCATCAAGTCTGGTGAAGGATGTTGTGATAGCGATCCGGAAACGGAAAGGTCTGAAGGCAGATATGCCCCGCCCTGACGATTATCTGGAACGCTGATACATCTCCCTTTTTCGTTCATCGCATCGCTTGTGCAATTTTTAAACACCCGCTGGTTTAAAATAAGTGGCTGTTGAGGATTGTGTGTTGATTGCCATGAAGGTTCATGAAACCGCTGAGAGCGTCCCAGGCATTCTCCGCCCCTTCAAATCCTTTCTTGAGAGCAGGAATCTCCCCCTGGGATCCCAGATTGTGTACTACGGGGTGCCCGGAACCTGCACGCCGTTCATCGAGCTCCTCGGGTTTGCCATCCGTACCATGCCGATAGAGCAAGTATTCGTCCCGCTGACTAGTGAGGAAAAAGCACGGCGGATAGAAATGAAATCCGACATCGGGATGCAGGTTTCAGGAAGTATGGTGAAACCCTCCCCAGCAATAATCGTCCTCATGGGAGGGCTCTCCATGCCCAACTCCACTGTCAATGCAGCACAGATGAAGTCAGCTATCGAGAAATATCAGGTGCCTCTGGTGGGGGTATGTTTCATGAAGATGTTTGAGAAGACCGGTTGGCTGAAGGTCTTCGATTTCGATCTTCTTATCGATGCCAACATTGCCCCTGTCGATATCTGGCGGGAGAGCCGCTGATTGGTCTCCTGGTCTATTGGTATATGGGGGACACCAATTCCTTTTTCGACAAAATACCACTATTCTGTTCCCACACAGTTGGTACTGTCATATGTGAGCCCGCGGTCCATCTCGGGGGTTCGATCGAGAACGGGGTTGCGGGTAACGATCGTTTATAATAGGAAGGTTTCGTCAGGATAAAAAAATCTCACCCCATTTGGGGGTGGTGGGATACAACATCGAGAAAAAGGTGGATTCAGATATAGGGGTTGCGCAAACCCTTGCCCACACCATACGAAGCCCGTTTATTCAGGTAAATCTCGTTCTTGTGGATCTTCTCATGGGCGAGCTTGGTCACCAG
>JAJRCM010000145.1 GCA_028678965.1 Methanomicrobiales archaeon
GATACCTACATCGATGGGGTGGTCGGACAGGTCCCCGCCGCTATCGGTGAAGGTATCCAGGTGGTGATCGACCCGGGATCGGGGGCTGGTTATCATACGACACCGGTCATCCTCTCTCGGCTGGGGTGCAGGGTTCTGACCATCAATGCCACTCCTGATGGCACCTTCCAGGCGAGACTTCCCGAACCTTCACCCGGGGGGCTGGAAGCTCTTGCCTCCCTGGTGACCGGTTCTAATGCTGCGTTTGGGATTGCCCATGATGGTGATGCGGATCGTGCGGTGTTCATCGATGATAAAGGAAGGTACGTGGAAGAGAACCAGGAGTTTGCCCTCATCGAACAGTTCATATGCCGCCGCCAGACGGGGACGGTGGTCACCCCGGTCAGTTCCTCCCTCCTGATCGAACAGATTGCCTCGAGCTGTGGGTGCACGGTGGAATATACGCCGGTGGGTAGTATCTACGTGGCACGGAGGATGATGGGGATGATAGCGAAAGGGGACCGAGTTGTTCTTGGCGGGGAAGGGAACGGTGGTCTGATCTACCCCGGCCACCAATTCTGCCGTGACGGGGCGATGACTGCGGCGATGATGGTCCACCTCCTTGCCAGTGCAAAGAAACCCCTCTCCACCCTTCTTGATACTCTGCCCAGATATCACATGATCAAGGAGAAACTTGTCACCCGAGAGGGAAATAAGGTGGTACAGGCTCTGGAAAAGGTCTTCTCTGGAGACCTGCTGGACAGAACGGATGGTATCAAGATTGTGAGAGACCGGTGCTGGGCACTGGTGAGGGGGTCGGGTACTGAACCAATCATCCGGATTATAGTTGAATCGTCCCGTAAGGAAGAAGCTGAGACGTTCTATACTGGAGTACTACACGAGGTGAAGAAGGCGCTGGGAAATAAAACTTGAATTTTGTATCGGGTATATAATACTACCGCCAAGAGCCGGATATAAGCAGAAAAATGTTTTCATGTCGTGACATTTTTTAGATTAAATATTGGGAATTTTCATAAATTTTTCAAACTTGTATATTAATGTAAAGGGAAATGTTTATAAATGACACTTATATATAATGTTATCTAATGAATATTTCGATGATGGTCTTTGATGAGTCGTACAAGCAGCGTGTGGCCCATGCGCTCTCCAGAAAAAACGCCCATGAAATCGAGGAAATCATCAAAGACATCAGCAAATTGAGTAAAAGGAAAGAAAGAAATCAGTATCTCGATTACCTCAACAGTGCTATCCTGAAGAAATCGTTTGAGGATAAAGTCCCTGAGTTACTCCAGAATCTTGTGGATCTCCCCCATACCAGGATTTTTGAGACCATGAACCGGGCCATCCAGAACTATACCACCACCAAGGATCTCCAGTGGTATAACGTTCTCTTTGATCTCTCCCAGCAACTGGACCGGAAGAGCTACCAATCCAAAATATTCGCAAAAATATCGAAGGAACTGATTGAGGCCGGGGTAGAGGCAAAAGACAACGATCTTATCGTCAAAGGAATTGAGCTCGTCCAGCATATTGGATTCAGGAAATATCAGTCCGATATCATGATCGATATCATCCCCCTGATCATTGTCTGGGCAATCGAGACCAGGGATGTACGGCTCCTGCACCAGAGCGTCGACCTGATTTCTGTGGTGGGGGATATCTCCAAACACTCACTCCTCCGCAGTGAACTCGCCAAGGCGATGGCCACCATCGGGACCCTGCAGAATGATGTCGATACGGTGATCAACGCCCTCCGTTCCGGTGCTGAGATCAAACAGAAGCACAGCCGTCTGACATGCATTCTTGCTATCATCGAGAAGCTGTGGAAGTCGGGAATGGCACGAACGGTCACCGATGTCGAATTTTTCATCAGAAAGCTTGGTGACCTTCCTGAAGGACAGCAGATCGAAGTTCTCGGTACTCTCTCTGAATTCCTCATAGAACGGACACGGGACAAGCGGCAGCTGCAGTCATCGCTCGATCGTCTCGCCGACGATATCCCTCTCTCTCGCGAACAGATCATCCTGAAACTCCTTGAAAAAGCGGAGAAGAGTGCTGACCGGTGGTACCTGGAGCGGGCACTGGAGTTTAATGGAAAGTTTCTGGAACCAGTACGGTATCCTATACGGGAGATCGTGCGCTCCAGCACCGCGGTCGCGTCTCGAACGAAAGACATCGGAATTCTTCTCCAGATCATTCCCCTCCTCGATGAAACCGCGAAAGCGGCCGAGGAAACTCTTCTCTCCCAGTACCTAGTCGTGGTTGACAGCCTGCTTGCCGAGGGAGATCTTCTCAACGCTATTGATCTCTTCTCCAAAATTCTCTCTCCCTTTGACCGTACCAGCAAGCACGCCATTGACAGCAGCGTGAAGATCATCAAGGAGGGGATTATCCGGAAGGAGATCGATCTCCTGAAACGGAAGATTTTCTCAGAGATTGAACCTGTGGTCGCTGATCCCCTCATTCAGCGGGCATGCCTCGAACTGTGCAAAGATGCGGAATTCAATGACTTCATCTCCTTTGCCAAGTCGTTTGAGGAAGTCGTCTCTCTCCACCAGAACCGTGACGGTCTAATCCACGACTGTATCAGGATCCTCATAGAGCGGGGATTCATGGAGTATAATGATCCTTCCGTGCTCCTCCATCTTGCCGAGCGGATAGGGAGCCGGGAGGCAAAGGAAACCGCTCTTTCCTTTATTGTGATCGAGATGGCAAAGATCGGGGTGTTCCTGAAAAACAGGGATATTCTCCAGAGGGCGGTAGGGCTCACCTGCCAGATCGAGGGACAGCGACCCCGCTCTGAGGCACTCTCCCGCATCATCGATCAGGCCTCATTCCTCGCCGTGGAACAGGGGGACCTCGATTTCCTCCACCGGATGGGAGCATGGATCAAATCGCTCCTGGAGAAAGACTATGAGGTATATGCCAGGGACAGCATCATCGAGGGAATGATCAAGTACGGTGTCTCGCAGGGAGCCCCTCATGCTCTTGACGATGCCTACCAGCTGACCTTCACACTCGATGACCCCAACCTCCAGCAGCGGAAGCGGGGAAGTATCATCGAGGGCTTCATTAAGATTGGCTGCACGGCATTTATCGAAACGGGGACGGGGGAGAAGTCCTCGGTCATCCGCTACAACCTGACCTCATTCGAACGGGCCCTGGAGCTGATGAGGGAAAATACCCCCAAGTCCCAGAAAGCCCTGAAACTTGCACGGTACATCGATCTGGTGCTTGAGGTTGCCGCAGAGACGAAGAAACTGGATTATATCATACCGCTCACCATCTTCATCCTGGAGATGGAGGATCCTCAATAACGCAATGCCATGATTTACCGTGTGGCGACGTTCTTCAAGGGACTCGCCAGGGAGGAGGACACCACCAATCCCAATGAGGTGATGCTCCGCCTCTTCAGAGAGCTGGAATATGCCTATAGTTCACCGGTGGTGATGGATCTCATCTATCGCCTTATTGCCCAGACACCCCTCTCTTTCTCCAAGATCTCCTCTCTCTGCAACCTTGCTGATGCCTACCTGCGCATCAGAGAGATGGAGATGGCAAGGAAGATCCTCACTTCAGTGCATGGGACCCTGAAGAGACTACCCGATATCAGCGAGCAGATAATTATTCTCACCAACCTGGTGGGTCTCCTCGCCAGAGTTGACGAAAAGGAGGCGTACGACTGCCTGAATGAGGCTCTTGCACTCCTCGATGAAGTGAGTGAGGAGCGGAGCTCCCTGATACGAAAACAGATCGTCTTTTCCATCATCAGCTTGCATGCCCTTAATCCCAAGGAAGAGCACATCTCTCTTGCCCTGCAGCTGGTGAACCAGATTGGGGAGCCCGTTGAATTCGTGAACTCCTTAATCTCTATCTTCGGCATGGCGCTCGAGGATGCCAAGCGCCAGGAGATCCTTTCCTCCATTTACCAAGCTATCGGGAGCATCCCGTCACCGTACGACCGAGCCACTATGCTCCTTGACCTCGTGCCTCTTGCCGAGCGGTATGGGGGTGCGAACGATGCTCTCTCTCTTCTCGATGAAACAGAGCAGGTGGTGGGAGGGATTAATGTTCCCTTCATTGCCACCGTTATCCGACGGGGTATCGTGCAAATGCTCTACATGCTCTCCACTAAACGGACCGATCCTACGATCATCCAGAGAGCAAAAGAGATCGCCGGGCGTATCGGGGACGAGGAGATGAGGAAGCAGGTTCTCCTCACCCTGGGAGCCAATGAGAAAGAGATTCCAGTCACTCCGACCCATGGGGCATTCCTTGATTTGCGTGCCAGGATTCTTGCCGGGCGGTTCACTGCGCAAGATGCTGAATCCCTTCACCGAATGATCAAGAGCCTGTATGACCGAGCAGAACGGGCACGGTACTATACGTTCATCGCCATTGCCTGCCGCGATGCAGGTCAGGTGAAGCTGGGGGAGCGTATGCTTCAGCATGGAATCGACGAAGCTTCGATCATCCGTCCCCTGGCACGGCGAGCCTATGTGCTGGGTGATATGGCGCTCATCATCTTCGCCTCTGATGACGAGGAAAGGGGCAAGGACATCCTCGGCCTCGCCGTCGATGCTGCTATCAATATCCGGGAGGA
>JAJRCM010000024.1 GCA_028678965.1 Methanomicrobiales archaeon
CCGTTCCTACCACTACCCAACCTCCACTGACTACCACCATAACGGTCACTGCACCACCCACCACCGCCGCCATCCCTACCAGTATGGTGACACCTACCCCCCCGGCAGAGGATACGGTCCTTCCGCGGGCAGGTCTCCCCTTCCTCCTCTTCATTCCTGCAGCGCTCGGGGCTGTTTATACAGTCCTGCGTATCTGGTGGCACGATCAAGGGGAGCATACGCTGCGTCTTTCTCACCTTCAGGGAGTGGTTCTCGGAATTATGCACACCGTGAGTGGGGGTGGTCTTTTCATCCTTTCCTATCTCTTCATCGGAGCAGTGCTCCTGCAGTCGGCCACGTTCGGGCGGTACGTCCTGGCGGTGGTGGTGATGGGCATCCTCATCCTGTATATCTCGTTTTCTGGGTTCATACTTGCCTACAGCGCCCTGAAAGGAAAGGGGGCTCTGCTCCTCTCCCGCGTGCACATCATTGTTGCCATCCTTCCCTTCTCCCTCTCGCTGATCATCATTACCGCGACCCAGGTGAAAGAGCGTCTGTCTCTCCTCGCGGTGACACTTCTGACCGCTGTCTCGCTGATCATTGCCATATGGCAGTATCTGAATATGATAGAGGGAGGGAACGGGGGAGTGGGTACATCCACTGCCCAGGGAAGAGTCTCCAGCACTGACACGATAACCTTCCTGGGAGCCGAGCCACCCCACGAAGAGCCAGGTACCGTGTTCCCGCAGGAGCTCCGTGAACGGTATAGTGACCCCATCTATATCGGAAAAGGGGGCATTGCCAGGGTTTTCCGTGCACGGAGGAAAGAAGACGGGAGATCAGTGGCAGTGAAGGTGCCAGTCTCATTTGATGAGGCGACAGGCCGTTCATTCCTGAAAGAGATGCGGATCTGGGAGGATCTGCATCACCCCAACATCGTGGAGATCACTGCGGTCAATATTCTCCCCATCCCCTTCGTGGAGATGGCGTATTACCCGCGAACGCTCGGGGAGATGGAGATGCCCCTTCCGGTCGAGGTTGCTCTGACGATCATCAAGGGAATATCTGATGGTTTGCGGTACGCTCATGAAAAAGGGGTCATCCATCGCGACCTCAAACCCCAGAACATTCTCCTCACCGATGACCTATTTCCCAAAATCTCTGACTGGGGGCTCTCCAGAACGCTTACCCATGAGACAGCGGCAAGTCTTGCCGGGTTCTCCCTCCCTTACGCTGCTCCTGAACAGCTCTCACCCCGTCAATTTGGGGATACTGATGAGAGGACCGATATCTATCAGCTGGGGGTGATCTTCTACCAGGTTATCACTGGAACATTGCCATTTGAGGGAGAGGGCATGTATGATCTTTCGTCGGCGATTATCAGTAATGCGCCGGTTCCTCCCGCAGCATTGAAAGAGGAACTGGCGGTAGTATCTCCTATCGTAATGCGGTGCCTGGAGAAGGAGATGAAGAACCGCTACCAATCGGTGGCTGAGCTGCAGCAAGACTTGGTCCCCTTCTTCCACCTTTAGGAAGATAATGGATAGGGAAAGCCGCGGTGACAGCGATTATCGATAGGTCACGGACATTCAATCTCTTTCTCTGGCCATCTTCACAACTCATATATATTGATAAATCAATTCAGAGATAAGTGGAAAAGCCTGAGTTTGTGGCCTGACCACTCCAATGGAGGATTATACATGGCAGCCAAGAAAATGAAGCGTTACCGCTGTACTGTCTGCGATTACGTTTACGATCCCATGAGGGGAGAGCCCAAGAACGATATCAAACCAGGAACTGCTTTTGAGGATCTACCGAGCAGCTACGTCTGCCCTGTCTGCGGGGCGAGAGCAAAGATCGGAAAGAGCGCATTCGTTGCGATGGACAAACCATCTCGTTACCGCTGCGCAGCCTGTGATTATATCTATGATCCTGAGAGAGGAGAACCGAAGAACGGTATCAAGCCAGGGACCGACTTCGAAGATCTGCCGGATACGTATGTTTGCCCTATCTGCGGCGTATATGCCAAGATCGGGAAGTCTGCGTTCCTGCCCATCGAATAACCTTTTTTATTACTATCACGTGGGTTGAGACGGTAATGTTCTGGTGATGGCAGGGTGTCATCTCCACAAGAACGATATGGCTTCCTCCCTGTACCTTTCTACACATATCGAGAGGGTAAATGTCTCCGGAAGAAGAACAGAATAACCCCGTTCGGCCACATCACACCTATGTGATAGGCCACCGCAACCCAGATACGGATAGCATCGGGAGTGTCATCGGCTATACCGAGCTGCTGAACCGGAAGGAACCGGGCAGGTACATTGCCGCACGCTGCGGTGAGGTGAATGAGGAGACTGCATTCGCCCTCTCTCTTTTCGGGGTGGAAGTTCCCCGGTACATCGAAAGTGTTGAACCAAGCGTTGCTGACCTCCCCTATCTCGACACGCGGAGCGTTGGGAAGGATCTCCCCACCATCGATATCGCGGAACTCATGGATACAAGCGATATGCGCAATATGCCGGTGACTGATGAATACGGATCCCTGCTGGGACTGGTGAGCGAGTATGGACTTGCCCGAGCCTACGTCAGACGCCACAGGATCGAACAGCTCTCCCTCGCCCCCATCCCCCTTCAGACCCTCGCCTGGATCCTCTCTGCCAACGTGGTGGTCGCATCCCGGGATCGTTTAGAGGGAAAAGTATACATTGCCATCGATGCGCTCCACGTCACCCTCTCGCGGCTCACCGCAAATGATGTTGCTATCATTGGAGACAATGAGCCCGCACAGTTGGCTCTCATTTCCGGCGGTCTTGCGGCTCTGATTATCGCCGACGGTGCGCCAGTAGGAGAACGGGTAATCAGTGCAGCGAGACAGAAGGGCGTATCAATCCTCATTACAGCACTTGATGCATTTGGCGTGGGAAAGATGATCAACCTCTCACTGCCAGGACGGATGATCATGGAAGGAGAGGTCCCCACGATCCAGCTGAGGGATTCCCTGGAGTACGCCAAGCATGTTATCAGCAACTCGAAGTTCCGGACTGCCTGTGTGGTGGATGGGAAGGGAAGATTCCTCGGGCAGATCTCGCGGAGCTCATTGATGCAGGATGTGCACAAATCGGTCATTCTTCTCGACCATAACGAGGCCCCCCAGGCGGTAGAAGGGATTGAGCGGGCTGATATCCTGGAGATAATCGACCATCACCGTCTTGGGGCCATTACCACCCTCAAACCGGTCAAGTTCCTGAATGATCCTGTGGGGTCTACCTCCACAATCATCGCCCATAAATTTATTGAAACGGGTGTCCCCCCCTCACTTCCCACTGCTGGTATCCTTCTCGCGGGGATCCTCTCTGACACACTGGCACTCAGAATGTCCACCACCACCCAGGCTGATCATCAGGCAGCTGAGTATCTCTCGGGGATCTGCGGAAAAGACCCGGTCAGATTTGGAGCGGAACTCATCCAGCGGGGGATGAGACTCGCGAATATTCCTCTCGCTGAGATCCTGACGAGGGATATCAAGCGATACAACCTATTCGGCAGAGAAGTAATTATCTCCCAGGTAATGGTTCACTCCTATGATTTTCCCACCTCCAGGAAGGAGGAGATTTCCACTGAGCTGTTCCGCCTCCGTGAATCCCATGGCGTTGACATGTATGTCGCGCTCTTTACGAATGTACTGGAGGAGGGGAGCGAGGTCTTCGTTGCTGCAGATGAGACCACCATCTCCAAGATGGGATATCGGGATCAGCCACAGAGGATGGAGGGGTTGATGTCACGGAAGAAGGATTTTCTGCCACGGTTCGGGCAGATGCTCCGGGTTATCAGCTGAATGTTCTGAGTGGTATGAAATACATCACCATCAAAGGGGCACGGGAGCACAACCTCAAAAACCTCACCATTCATATCCCAAGGGATCAGCTGGTGGTCATCACCGGTCTCTCCGGATCAGGGAAATCTACCCTTGCATTTGATACCCTGTACGCGGAGGGGCAGCGCCGCTATGTGGAGTCCCTTTCCTCGTATGCCCGCCAGTTCCTTGGAGTGATGAACAAGCCGGATGTGGACAGTATCGAAGGACTCTCGCCGGCAATCTCTATTGAGCAAAAGACAACGAGTAAGAATCCGCGATCCACCGTGGGGACGGTCACCGAGATCTATGACTATCTCCGTCTCCTCTTCGCCCGGATCGGCATCCCCTACTGCCCGGAGCATGGGTTAAGGATTGAGGCGCAGTCCCCCCAGGCTATCGCTGAGCGTATCGTCCGTGAGCACGCTGGTCAGGTGACCGTACTTGCACCGGTGGTGAGGCAGAAGAAGGGTACCTACCAGGCCTTGCTGAAGGACCTGATGAGGGAGGGGTTCACCAGGGTCAGGGTCAATGGAGTCATCCACCGCACTGACGAGGAGGTACCCCTCGATCGATACAAAAAGCAGGACATTGAGATCGTGATCGATCGGGTGAGAACAGATGATCGTGCACGGCTGGTAGAATCCTGTGAGCAAGCTCTGGGTAAATCAGAAGGGCTGGTCATCATACTCGATGAGGAGGGGAAAGAGTTTCTGTATTCATCGGTTATGGCCTGTCCGATCTGTGGTATCTCGTTTGAAGAGCTCCAGCCGCGGATGTTCTCCTTCAACAGCCCTTTCGGTGCCTGTGAAACCTGCAACGGTCTGGGCATCAAAATGGAGTTTGACCCTGACCTCATCATCCCTGACCGCCAGCTCTCCATTGCTGATGGGGCGGTTGCTCTCTACCGAACCTACCTGGATGGGTTCCGCATGCAGTATCTCGGTGCGGTTGCCCGCCATTTCGGCTTCGATGCGCTGACCCCCATCAAAGACCTGGATGAACGGCAGTACCGGGCACTCATGTACGGCTCCAGCGAGCGGATGAGGTTTTCCATGTCCATGAAGAATGGGGATGCCCACTGGTCGCATGTGGGGGAGTGGGAGGGTTTGATACCCCAGGCTAACCGTCTCTATCACCAGACACAATCCGAGTACCGCCGGCAGGAACTGGAGAGGTTCATGCGCATCATTCCCTGTCCGGAGTGCCACGGGGCTCGGTTGAAGAAGAAAGTACTGGCGGTTAAGGTGGGAGGACGTTCGATTGTGGAGATTACTAACCTTTCGAACAGCAGGTGCCTCGAATTTTTTAATCATCTTTCCCTCACCCGGAAGGAGCAGGAGATCGCTCACCAGATACTCAAGGAGATAGAGGACCGGCTCCACTTTCTCGAGAGGGTAGGCCTGGGATACCTCACCCTTTCGCGGAGCGCCGGCACTCTTTCCGGCGGGGAAGCGCAGCGTATCCGGCTGGCCACCCAGATCGGGTCAAACCTCACCGGGGTTCTCTATGTGCTCGATGAACCCTCCATCGGGCTGCACCAGCGGGATAACCGGAAGCTGATTGATACCCTCTACGCCCTCCGTGATCTGGGAAATACGCTCATCGTGGTGGAGCACGATGAGGAGACCATCCGCAGCGCTGACCATGTGATCGACATGGGGCCAGGTGCCGGCATCCATGGTGGCTCGGTAGTAGTGGAGGGAAGACCCGAGGATATTGAGGCGGCGAAGGATTCCCTCACCGGTCAGTACCTGTCGGGAAGGATGAAGATTGAAGTTCCGCCCTCGCGCCGTCTGCCCATCCGGTACATCACCCTCAAGGGATGCCGCGAGAATAACCTGAAGGGTATTGATGTGAAGGTGCCGGTCGGGGTTTTCACCACGGTCACCGGCGTATCAGGGAGCGGGAAGTCCACCCTCATCCACGAGATACTCTATAAAGCCCTCCAGCGGGAGCTCCACGGAGCAAAGGTGACCGCCGGTGCTCACGATGCCATCGAACACC
>JAJRCM010000146.1 GCA_028678965.1 Methanomicrobiales archaeon
AAAAAGAACGCGTCCATGGGGGACTTTGACCCGAATCGCCAATCCTCGATGGCATCACTGCGTTGGTTAGGTACAGTGATCTTTCATCGGCAATAAAAAAGCTCCAGAACACTGAATGAACGCTAAATATCTCGACCAAATACCCTCTCCCCAAACGCTATTCTCCAGTCTCCGCTAGCAGCGGATGATCACGCAAAGCTTGGTGCTTTGAGCTGAATGTGAGGGGGCTTCGCAATAATTGGTATCAATGGTATGAACCATTGAAATCTCGAAAATTTAGTTGCTATGGGGTATATCAATTCATACCAAATTGGTATCAAGTTTCAGGGCCATGGGAGGGGCCCAATTGATATGATTGATGCAATGCTAACTAGAGTCCCTTGTGACCCTTAAATTCAACATTAATTCAACATGCAGTAACATAGATTATGTACTAAATAGGATTCAACATCAAGGGTATAGTGACATTTTAACCACTAAATCCAGTGATATTCTACGATGATAAAAATGGAATATTTTCCTGTACTAAAATGGAAATGAAAAAAGTATACCATCATGATCTGGGAGAGGGTGACGGGAGGGGTTCTCCCCTCCCGTTCACACCCCGAAACACGATAGTTGGAATGTCAAGAAATTAGCTGAAATGTTGAAAAATTTTGTGGCTAGAATAGGACTATACCCTTATTAAAAAGGTAATTATATCCTCCGTGGCATGGTCCTCTTATGCAGGTACATTGTGCCAACGGTGAACACCAGCGTGAAGACACCAAGCATAGCGATATCGATCAGCACGGGGAAAAAGTGTGCGTCGGTAAATGAGTATCGTACAAGATCCGTGAAATAGGTAAGCGGGGAGCAAATCGCGAGCACCAGTCCCCAGGACGGCATCTGCTCTAGCGGGATAAAGATGCCGGAAATGAAGACGAGCGGGAACTTGATCAGTGAAGAGAGCATCATGATGTTCGACGGCACGTTCGTGGGTGGCACGGCGAGCAGCATCCCAATTGCAGAGAAGCAGCATCCGGCAAGGAAGATTGCGGTAAGCAGCGTGATGCCGTGGAGGAGCGAAAGTCCGAGCGCCAGGCCGATGATGATGGTAACAACCGTAATTCCGATACCGAAGAGGAGGGAGGCGATCATGTCGCCAAAGACAATTGCCTCGATGGTGATTGGGCACGAAGCGAGTCGCTCAAGGGTCTTTGCCTGCCCCTCCCAGGGAAAGATGGCGGGAGACACCGCGGTGGCAGTGAAAAAAAGTGTCATCCCGATGAGCCCTGAAATCAGAAACGAAAGAGGGAGCTGCCTGCTCCCCATGAAGAAAGCCAGGAACAGGAAGACCGGCATGAAGACCCCGAAGATGAGTACGGGACCCTTGAAGTAATAGATGCGGATATCCTTTTTGGCGATTGCCCACGACCGCCGTACCTGTTCAGTGAGACCTGCCGGGTTCATGGCTTTTCCTCCCGTGTCAGCCGAAGAAACACTTCATCGAGCGAGGGCGCAAGGGTGTTCAGTGTGACAATTGCCGCACCGTTCTGCTGGCCAAAGGTCATTAAGGATCGGATGGCGGCGTCCTGGTTGTCTGCGGTGATCTGCCATTTGTCACCAGTCCGGCTCACCCCTCTCACACCCCCAAGTTCCGCAAGGGCATCACCGGGGATCTCACGGTCGAAACTCACTTCAATCCGGTGCACCCGGTTGATTGCCGTCTTCAGCTTTTCCGGTGCATCGATTGCGACCAGCTTTCCGCTCCGGATGATGCCAACCCGGTGGCAGAGACGGTTTGCCTCCTCCATGTTGTGCGTGGTGAGGAAGATGGTGGTGCCCTGCTGGTTTAGGTCACGGAGCAGGGAGAGGATCATCTGTGTGCTTTGTACATCGAGACCACTCGTGGGTTCATCGAGAAAGAGGAGTTTTGGTTCATGGAGGAGCGCTATTGCAAGAATGAGGCGCTGCTTCATGCCTTTGGAGTATGCCTGCACCTTCTGATCTTTTCTCTCCAGAAGACCCAGCATCCCGAGCAGATCGGATGACCGCTGCTCTGCCCGAGCACGCGGAAGTCCGTACAGCTCGCCCATCAGCATCAGGTTCTGCCATGCGGAAAGATCGGTGTAGGCATTCGAGGTTTCCGGCACCACACCGAATCCCTGTTTTGCCAGCACCGGCTCGGACCGGATGTCATGACCGAGGATTGTGGCTATCCCGGTGTCCAGCGGAATGACACCGGTCAACATCCGGGTGGTGGTGGTCTTGCCCGCACCGTTCGGACCGAGAAAGCCAAAGATCTCGCCCTGGGAGACATCAAACGAGATATGGTCTACGGCAGTGTTGCTGCCAAAAACTTTTGTCAGGTTTGATGCGTGAATTACACCAGTCAAACGGCTCTCATCTCCTCATACGTCATCACGAATGCCGAGGAGGATCATCCGGTGGTCGCACCGGATCCCCCGGTTCTGATACTTTCCCACAGAAACAAGGTGCAAGGGTTTGACCGGATGCTCAACGATCCCCGCAGTAATGGTCCCCTCTCCCTGAAGAACAACAAACACCACCGCATACAGTTCCGGGTGTGGCGGGATCTCCTGCCCGTCTTCAAGGCATACGAGGACAATATTCGAACCTGCAGTTTTGATCAGGTCTGTTTTCACCGGGCCTTGACGGGAACATTCCGCTGCTTTCAAGAGATCCATTAATCCTTCACTGTTTTCCGGAGATCCTCGATCCTCCGATCCATCGCATCCAGCCGGATTTTCTCCAGGGTCTTCATTGCCTCAAGCATCCTGATCTCCTCTTCGGGGCGGAGGGTTCCACTACAGCAACACTCCCCAATTACTCCTGATGATTCGTCGCGTACCTGTCGGCACATATCACATACTCCCATGAATTGTGTATGCTCATTACTATTCATTGAATAGTATTAAAAATATTAAGTGTATAGTATTGAAGCAACTATGTGTGAGGATACTAATGAGATCTGCCTGTGTCCTCTTGAAGGAGTCATCGACTCCATCTCAAAAAAATGGGCACTGCTCATCATCAATATCATCGGGAACAAGGGCAGGATCCGGTTTAGCGATCTGATGAAAGAACTCAATGGTATCAGTCCCAAGACGCTGGCTGACACCTTGAAGAATCTTCAGGAACAGCAGTTGATTGGCAGGGAGGCGTTCTCTGAAATCCCACCCCGGGTTGAATATTATTTAACAAAAGACGGGGAGGGACTTCGAGAAGCCGTGATACCGATCCTGAAGTGGGCGGCAAAACGCGATAACCATACCAAAGAAAAGTGTGTATCTGTCTGCAAGAGGACTACCTGCTCGGGGAAGAAGCGGTCCTGGAGTTAAATGAGATGAAGGTAAGCGTATCGTAGGGAAAATCACGCTTAACGGACGTACACGCATCCCTTGTCCGTGAGCCGGTATACTTTTTTCGACCTGCATTTTGGGCACTGTATTCTGACCACTTTTTCCCTGGTAAATGAGGTGTAAGTTTAGTGGTAAAAATGCTACTATACCCTAAATTTTTCCAGTATCCCTGTAAACATCCATTAAAAAGGTAGAAATGATCGAATAAAATCATACTATGATAGTATGTGCACGGGACCTC
>JAJRCM010000147.1 GCA_028678965.1 Methanomicrobiales archaeon
CAGGGCATCATGGCCCATGGCGCAACCGATCGCCACGGCATTGGAACGCCTTAGCAAACCTGATATCCGACCATTACTACTCTCAGAAAGCCCCTTTCCGCCGAATCCACATATCGATACGCTTCTCGGAGCCATGACTGCGATCCCCCTTGAGGATGGATGTATTGAACTGGCGATTCTTCCCGTGCTCACGCGTCATGATCTGGATCAGGTTCTGGAGGAATTTCACCGCATCCTAGTCCCTGGTGGAACGTTCTTCACTACTCACCCGTTACCCTCCGATGTGGTTGCCTGTTCGCGACTCCTCCATGACCTCATCACCACTATTCCCGCCCACCTGCTCCCTTTCCCTCCTGATGAACGGATTAGCCTGATACGAGAGCTGGATGGGTATTTTGCAGTGATGAATGTACCGCGGCAGGATGCCTCGTTCCTGCTCTGCCAGAAGGAGAATAGATGAGGGACCGGATCACCACGATGGATATCCCGTTCATCTGTGCACGCCTCAGAGCAGCAAAGACCCGTGGCGAACTGGCCATCACGGTCATGGGCGTGGTGAGCCGGTACTCCTTATACGATCTCCTCCATATGCGGGGAGCCATTGAGAAGCAACTTCGCCATCTTCCCCCTTCCTACCGTCAGCGGCTCTTCCCCAAACTGATGGAACAGATATTCGGTACCCACCATCTGCTCATCTGTATGTTTTACGAAGGAAAATTCCATCACATGCCAGAATCCCTTGACCCTGCCTTTGTGGAGTACTGTGACCTGGTGGAGCGGGTGTGTACCGGACCTTCAGGGTACCTGCACCCCCGGTTTGATCTCCTCTATTTCCTCCTCGCCGGCTTTGCGATATTCGTGCTCCATCTACCCGGTCACCCGGTTGGAACCCCGTTCCCCGGTGGCCTGACGGTGACCCATGCCGGGGGGGAATATCTCTGCCCCATCAGGGATAAAGAGGATGAGGTGGAGAATGCCATCTGCCGGTTCTGTCCCGCGCGACAGGGATAACCTAGGCGCTCCTGAATTCCTCGGAGAAGAGTATCTCATCTCTCTTCTTCTTCCTCACAAAGGGGATATCGGCAGGGTACCCGGCCGGCACGAGGGAAACCAGTGTATAGGTGTCCGGCACCCCGAGGAGTGCCCGCACCTTCTCGGCGTAGGCTTTCTTGTCACCTGCAACCCAGCAGGACCCTACGCCATATGACCAGAGGCCAAGGATCAACTGGGTGGTGGCTGCCGAACAGTCTTCCAGATAGTAGGTGGCCCCCTTTGTAGCAAACACTGCAACACAGACCTGCGCATCAGCAATGAATGCCCCGTGATCGGTGAGATCGGCAATTTTTTGTAACATCCCCCGGTCCCGCACCGTTCCAAAAAGCCACGGCTGTTCATTCCGGGCAGTGGGGGCAAGGGCGGCACATTCCAGTGCATCCCGCATGACCTCGTCAGTGACGGGAGTGTTCTTGAATTTTCTGATACTCCTGCGAGACTTGATCACCGTCGTTACTACGTTCATGTAGGGAAGTCTCTGGGGCAAGCGTATTATGTGTTATGTCATCTCTTTTGAGGTACCCCAATCCACCCTGTGACATGAGAGAGATGGGCGGCGAAGGAGGATTCCTGTTTCTCTAAGACTTTATGAATGATGGGATGAAAGGGGAAAATAGAAAACGACTTTAAAAAAATGAAAGGTGCTATCCCGTCTTCCCTACAGCATTCCGGGCAGGGCAATCCCCGACAGCCAGTGGAGGAAGTTCCCGAACCCCTGGACAATCACCACCGCTGGATCGATCTGCAGCAGGGGAAGAACGGATACGTAGTAAGCAAATGTAGCAATGGTGCTCCCCACATTGGTCAGAGCAGCGACGAGTACCACCCGAAAGAGGGGGATACGCCGCAATTCATCAAAGCTTTCTGCCTGCACGATTGCCCTGAAATCTGCCGGTGCGGGTTTTCTGATCTTTGCCTCGGTGATCGCGGCAAACCACCCGGCAGCCACCAGCGGGTTCAAGGCAGTGAGCCAGGAAACTGCGCCGGCTGTGAGGGCAGAAAGCGGGTGGCCTCCAGCGGCGAGGGCGAATAAAGCGCTCAGAATGCCATGGATCACCACCCAGTAGATGAGTGCCTGGATAAGCGTCTCCATTCCCATACCTGAGAAAGAGATGGCGATAAGGAGCAGAACAAAGAGGAGGGAAATTCCAATGCCAAAGATGGACCCGTACGATCGGGTCCGGGGCACCTCGTTCAGGGTATGGAGCGGGGGGAGCGATGAAGGGTTCTCCAAGAATCGCTTCACCCCGGCCACATGCCCAGCCCCCATGATGGCCAGCACCCGTTCATTCTGTGACCCGAGGTGGAGAAGCTGGCCGGCGAGGAACGCATCCCGTTCATCGATAAGTGCCTCGGCCCCGTGGGGTGAAAATTTTCTGAACTCCTCGATGGCCAGGCTCACCATATCCTCCTTGGTGAGGGCATCCACGTCAATCGTCTCTTCCTCTGCCTTGACAAGCGAGACAGAGAGGGCATACATCAGGCGCAGTTTCTCCCTGAGCGAGAGAGCTTTCCAAAAACGGGAAAGAGTGACACGAATATCCCGGTCGATGAGGGCAAGCGGCAGGTGGTTCTGCTCCGCTTCATCGATGGCGGTTTTCATCTCTGCGCCTGGCTCCACACCCACATCCATGCCGATCCGCCGCTGGAGGTAGGCAAGCGTCCACTGGATGAGCATCTGGAAAAAATTCCCCGATTGGAGCACATCGCTGACCAAGGGTGTTTCTTCCTGCCGTTTCAGCGTACGGTAGCGGAGTTCGTCCAGTTCCACCGCCACCAAGGTGGGCTGAAATTCCTGGATTGCCTGCCTAACTTCCTCCACGCTTTTCTGCGAAACGTGTGCGGTACCCACGATCCGAATCTCACGGGTCAATGGTTTTCACCCCCTCGCTATCAATGACGATACGTCGGCCGGGGTATGCATGGAGTGCCCCTCTGTGGCCTGCAATCCGTGCCTCCTCCACCCACTCCTCTGTTTGCCGACGAATAAGATCCCCTGCGATGACCACGGCATCAGTTGTTGCTGTTTCCCCTCCCAGCCCTGAGCACTCAGAAATCCGCAGCTCATCCCCATCCAGCATGAAGGGGTATGTGCGACAGATCCAGGGGCGGGTAGCATAAATGGAACAATGGGTCCCCTCCAAGAACACACAGTGCCCGTGGTCCCGTTTCAGCGCCCATTCAAAGGTGTAGATGCATCCCCCGGGTCCTTCAAGAAATACCGGGTAGGGTTCCGCCACGTCACGCCAGGTGCGTCCGGTACCAGCCATAATAGCTCGCACCTCCCGAGGCCCCACCATCACCAGCCCAGAGCCTTCAGTATCATGGCAGCACAGACCGCACCGTTTGCAGGTGAACCCTCTGTCCTTGATGAGGGATGCAATAGACGCTAGCTCTGGCATAGGGTGTGAAAATTTTTGAAGACCAGGGAGCCATTCTCGGTGTGGCTCACTTCAGGGTGCCACTGTATCCCAAAGAGGCGATCCGCGGAAGAGGCCATTGCCTCCACCTGGCAGATATTCGAATGTGCCAGCACGGTGAATCCTTTGGGCACATCCCCCACCTCATCAGCGTGGGAAGCCCATACCCGAATGTGGTCCGGGTATCCCTCCAGGAGTTCGCTTTTTGATGTGATCTCCACCTCCACCAGCCCGTACCCCCCAGCCTTTCCCTGCCGGACTGTTCCCCCCCGTGCGGTAGCGATCACCTGGAGTCCCAGGCAGATCCCCAGGACAGGAAGACCGAGGTTAAGGTACTGTGCGCACAGCCCCGCCCGCTCTATCGCTGGCCCCCCGCCAAGAATCATCCCGCGACATTCCTGTGCGACAGTCTGGGGTGGGGTTACATTGGGGATCATCCGTGCCGGTATCTCCAGATCGCGGAGTGCTCTGAGAATCAGGTGGTTGAACTGGCCATAGTTGTTCACCACGTACAGGGGCTGCATTACAGAAGAATGGGATGCCACCACCTATAGCCCTTTGTCAGCTGAACTCCTTTACCACCTGGAAGATCTGTTCCCTGATGCTCTCCGGGGAATACCCGAGCATCCGGGCAAGAATCATCGCCCCTCCTGCTCCCATCCCCTCCTTCACCTCGCCGATACAGTACCTGGCAAGCCCATAGTGCCCCAGAGCTCCGAAATCGGGATCAATGAAATAGGTCGAGATCCCGATCTCCGCTGCCGTCTCCTCGAACCTTGCCGAAGAATCCTCCTTCACATAGATGGTAGTGGCAACCGGGGGGGGGACCTGTCCCAGGGCAGCACATACGGCAGCCACGGCGAGCATCTGGGTTCCACCGGCGAGCAAGCAGGGCCCTCTGAATCCGGCGACCATGCCCGCTGCGACCGCTATCATGGGATCACCCCCGCATCGTATAAGATCAAGAGGGGCGGAGAGGCGCTCTCGATTGATACGGTCCACCACCGCCGTGCAGACCTCCTCCTTCAGGTGGAGGGGATTGCTCGTAAAACTGCTGCTGACCGAGGCATGGTACCCCAGACTGCGGAGTATACACAGGGCTGTCGTGGTTCCCCCCGGGACGCATTCTCCCAGGACCAGGAGGTCACCACGCGACGCAAGGAACTGTCCGACCCAGGTACCCCTTCGGTAGAGGACCTCTGCCATCGGTACCGCATCGGTCACCCGCGGATCTAATCCCGGTGATCCATACACATCAAGGCAGGGGATCACCGGGGGATGCACCAGCCCGGCATTGACGAACAGCGGCGTAAGTCCGGTGAGGACCATCATCGCCCTGGTGATAGTCGCTGGAGTGGGACATCCCGTGGGAGTATTGGGTTTGTGGGGCTGGCTGGCAATGACCCCATTGAGCACCAGCTCGGCATCGAGATTGGGGGTAAAAACCGTCCTTTGGGGGGTGGGTCCGGCTCCGGATATCCCGGGAACAGTGGAGAGGAGGGTGTTGGCGAGCACAATACTGAACACCGGTCGTGATGAGGGGATGAGAGGGATATCGCACCGGAATGGCATAGCGATCTCTATAAGAGGCCCAGCATTAAAAACTACATCCATCATGTTTGACGTGGAACAGCGGCTTCTCTCCCACGGAATTGATATGAGCGCCATTATGGATGCGGCGATGGCCCTCTATGTCCCCCATGGGGTGGATACGGTGGCAGCCAGAGAGAGGATACAGGAAAAGGTTCAGAAAGCGATGAACGATCCCAACGTGTCATCCCTCCTCATTGGCGCCATCCTGCTCGAGGATGAGCTGTACCATACTCGCCGTAACTCAGAAATTGCGGACGACCCGGTGTTCCTCCTTTCTGATGAGATTCTGGGAATGGCGATTGCAGAATATATCGGCGGTACTTGTGCCCGATTTGAGTTCACACGGTATGATCAGAAGAAACCGGGGATCCTTTCCCACCTCGGTCCGTTTCTCGATGATGCGGTGGCAGGGCTGATCGCTGGCTGTACTTCGAGGTTTTACAGCGAATGTGTCTAAAAGGCCTCATTGCCCTGCTGCAGTTCACGACGGTGATCCCCCTCGGGAAGCCAGTGGATCTCTCATACTTCGCAAAATGGCTCTACCTGTATCCAATAGCAGGGTACCTGATCGGTGGGATCGCTGCGGTCATCGTTTCCGTGATTGATGCCCGACCGCTTGCTGCAGCGATCGCTCTTGGATCCGTCCTCCTCCTCTCCGGATTTCACCATTTCGATGGCCTCCTAGATCTGGGGGATGCCCTTATGGTTCACGGTGACCGGGAAAAACGGGTCCGGGCACTCACCGACCGCCAGGTGGGAGCAGGCGGGGTGGGGCTGGGTCTGATTGCCACCCTGATTGCCTTCGCTGCCCTGCTCTCAACCCCTCTTACGGGAGTGGTCATCCTCGCGGGCGAGGTGAGTGCCAAGGTGGGGATGACCATGCTCTCTATTTTCGGTCGACCGTTCAAGGAGGGACTGCATGCGTTCCTCCACCAGCATACAAAAACATGGTTCATGGTGCCGGCACTCTGTTTCTTCCTCCCACTGGTCGTTGTTCTCTCTTGGACGGTCGTGGTGGTCGCTGCCCTGGTGACCCTCATCACCGCTGCCCTGATACTGCACCTCGCTTCACGGATGTTTGGAGGGGTGAACGGGGATGTTGTCGGAGCAGCGAATGAGATCATACGGTGCATCGTCATGGTCACCCTCGTGGTGATGCTGTACCGATAGGAGGATGTGGAACTCTTTCGGAGAAGTACCTGCTGCACAGCAACACTAGAAAAAAGGGACCTGTGGTTCGGTCCCTGTCGCTTGAACCACACTTTTTTACTTCCTACCTGCAATTGTTGATGGATGGCAGAAAGGTTCGGTATCCATATGCGGGGAGGCGTCATCACCGAACGGGACGCCGATTACTGTACGGTGAGGGTACGGATCCCCGCAGGAAATATCTCGATTGACCAGGTACGGGGCATCGCAACTCTCGCAAAACGGTATGGCTGTGGTACGGTGCACATTACCACCCGCCAAACGATCGAGATTCCCCACGTGAAACCGACTGACCTGCCAAAAATCGGGCGCAGGCTGGCGAAAAATGGCACCCCCCTCGGGTCTGAGCGGGATGAAGTGGTGAATATCATCGCCTGCCCGGGCACCGAACGATGCAAGTACGCCAATATCGATACCATTTCCCTCGCCACGAAGATCGATGGGAAACTATTCGGGAGGGAGATGCCGGTCAAGATGAGAATCTCCCTCTCTGGCTGTCCGAACGCATGCACAAGCCCCATGCTGAATGAGATTGGGATCATCGGGAGGATAGAGCCGTTACGCATTCCAGGGATGTGCACGGGGTGTGGAACCTGTGTCAAATACTGCAAGGAGAACGCCATTGTCATTAAAAACGGTGTGTCGGTCCTTGATCCGGCGAAGTGTGTCCAGTGCGGAGTCTGTATCCAGTCCTGCCCGTTCCATCTGTTACAATCCAAACACCAGCATTACCTGATCGTGGTGGGTGGCCGCCGGGGTCGGCACCCGCAGGTAGGGAGGACACTGATGATGGTGGAGAATGAGGAGCAGGCAGTGCAGGCTGTTGAGCGGATTGTGCAATGGGTATACCGCAGGGCATGGAGCGGGCGGTTGCTCTCAGAACAGCTCGATGATCTCCACTTCGATGAATTCAGGAAATCTATCGCCGAGGAGTTCAGTACAGGAACAGGGTCACAAACCCCTGGTTAGCATCATCATCGCATTCGATAGCCGTCCCTTCTCGTATGAAGGAGTTGAACATCATTGCGGCCTGGAGCATGGCATCATCTCCCGCTGCCCTGGTTTTCATATCCGCCAATGCCTGACGCTGGGGTGAGGGCATCATCCTGCCCCGGACACGGATTCCCGCACAGTGACCACAGAAAGCGCAGTACCGGTAGACCGATCGCCTGCCATCGGCACAATCAACACTGACCTGCTGTCGTTTCTCATCCGTATGAAATGGCAAGGTCTTCATAGTGGAACATACATTTCTGCGGGAGGATTATGAGCATGTCGATCCCGCGGCAATACAGGGAAGAATGGAGAAAATTCGTGCAATTGGCATGATTTATATAGGTGCG
>JAJRCM010000025.1 GCA_028678965.1 Methanomicrobiales archaeon
ATCTCACCCCGTTGCATGAGAAAGGCAGCAGCACTGTCCGGTATGACGGTTACTCCGATCCCATCCCGTTCCAGTTCCCAGGCCGTGAGACGGGCCCCCTGGAAGAGAGGGCGGGTCTCACTCGCTATCACCTGTACGTCTTTTCCTTTCTCCACCGCAGAGCGGATGACACCGAGCGCTGTTCCCCACTCGGTACAGGCAAGGGCACCGGCATTGCAGTGGGTGAGCACCGTACATCGCTGGGGGAGTAACGCTGCTCCCGCTTCCCCGAGGGCATGACAGATGGCGATATCCTCTTTTGCAATTCTCTCCGCCTCTTCGAGAGCTGCCACCCTCCCTTCTGAAATGGTAGGGGACGTGCGGACGCGCTCAAGTACCCTGTCCACACCCCATGACAGGTTCACTGCGGTGGGGCGGGTTCGTTTGAGCGAAAAAGCACTCCCTTCAACATCGGAGATAAATTGCCCGTGGCTGGGAGCGGTACTGTTAAGAGCAGCGAGAGCTACCCCGTATGCTCCAGCGACCCCCAGGGCGGGAGCGCCGCGAATCTCCAGCGTGCGGATGGCCTGTTCGAGCCGGGAGACATCACCACACCTGGTGATCTCGTAACGGGCTGGAAGCAGTGTCTGGTTCACGAACCGGAGGGAGGTGGTGGAGTGATCCCACCACAGGGTGCGATCAGGCATGTTTCTTCACCTCGGCGGCGAGTACGTCGCGAAACGCTTTCATTGCTGCAGCCTCACCGGTTGTGACTGAATCGGGAATATCCCGCGGGGACGAAACCGTTCCTGCCACATAGATACCCGGTTTGATGGTGAGCACTGGCCCCATCTTATCATCCTTCAATCGTACAAAGCCGGTCTCCTCAACAGGAATGCCGAGCATTTTTGCGAGCCGTTGCAGGTCAGGAGCAGGGTCCATTCCCACGGCAAGGACAACGAGCTCCGGGTGGAGGGTGAGTACCTCCCCCGTCTCGGTGTTCTCCACCTGGAGGCTCACACCCCTTCCTTCCTCCTCCACACAACCAGGTAACCCCCGGAGAAATCGGATGCCCATCCGCTCTGCCCGCTGGTAGTACTCTTCATACCCTTTCCCATAGGCCCGGATATCATGGTAGCAGATGGTGACGTTTGTCTCCGGATCCTTCTCCTTGATCAGGATGGCATTCTTGATTGCTGCCATGCAGCAGACACTGGAACAGTAGGGACGTTTGACGGACATGTCCCGCGAGCCAACACACTGGATGAACAGGACCTCCCTGGGAGGTACTCCGGTGCTCAACCGTCGCACCTCTCCCCCGGTGGGACCGTTCGCATTCATCATCCGCTCCAGTTCAAGGCTGGTGATGACATCGGGGAACCGCAGGTACCCGAACTGCGCTTTCTGGCAGGCATCGAAGACCGTGTAGCCAACCGCAACAATGACACTGGTCACGATAATCTCCATCACCTTCTCCGTCTCCTCGCGGAGGATGGCATCGCGGTCACAGATATCGTAGCAGAGACCGCACTCGATACAGTGTTCGCTGTCCTTGATGACGATATCAGGGATTGCCTGGGGCTGGGGTTTGTAGATGGCTTTCCGTGTTCCGATCCCGGCATCGAAACGGTTGTACACCTCCACCGGGCAGATCCTGATACAGTCCCCGCACCCGTTGCACAGGGATTCATCGATAAACCGGGGATGTTTATGGATGGTGAGCGTGAATCTGCCAACCTTTCCTTTGATCCCCTCGACAGTGGAGCAGGTATGGAGCTGGATGAGAGGGTGCCGTGCAACGTCGGCCATCTTGGGGGAGAGGATGCACATCGAGCAGTCGTTGGTGG
This sequence comes from Methanomicrobiales archaeon, assembly GCA_028678965.1. Taxonomy (GTDB): domain Archaea; phylum Halobacteriota; class Methanomicrobia; order Methanomicrobiales; family JACTUA01; genus JAJRCM01. The sequence goes on from JAJRCM010000025.1 coordinate 1,827, forward strand.
GAAAGGTCTTGTCCAGCTGGGCCATGTGCCCCCCAATGGATGGCTCCCGCTCGATGAGGTGGACGAGGATTCCGTGGTTTGCTATATCCAGTGCTGCCTGGATTCCGGCTACACCGGCTCCAATCACTGCCACGCTACCGGCCATGGACGTATCCCCGGGCCAGCTTGACGTATTCCCGTGCATTGGTCAGGATGTGCTCCCGCTCGGCAGGGGTGGTCTGGCGAATGACCTTTCCCGGCACACCGAGCACCACAGAATAGGGAGGGATGTGAGCGCCCTCCGTGACCACTGCTCCAGCACCGATAATCGATCCCTCTCCCACCACTACCCCATTCATCACGATGGATCCCATCCCCACCAGTACCTGGTCGGAGATAGTACATCCATGGAGGATCGCACCATGTCCTACCGAGACCGATGAACCCACCTTCACCGGGTGACCGATGCTTGTATGGAGCACCGCATTGTCCTGGATGTTGGATCCTTCGCCGATTGTGATACTGTCCCGGTCGCCACGAAGGATAGCTCCAAACCAGATACTGGTACCTTCACCGATGGATACCTCGCCCAGAACGGTGGCGTTCCCTGCGATAAAAAGAGCAGATATCGGCCTTTGAGCGGTATCCATAATACCATTAGAGGTTAATCACTGAAGAGAATGAAGGTTATGGTGGGAGGGACGTTTGATCCCCTCCATGACGGGCACCGGAAGCTTATCCGACGTACTTTTTCCCTTGCTGGTGAGAAGGGAGAAGTCATCATCGGGCTCACCACCGATTCTTTTGCCTCTGGAAAAACACACCCGGTACGTCCATTTGAAGAACGGAAGCAGCACCTGGTGGAGTTCATCGCTGAGAACCAATTCCCTGCGACGTGGCATATCGAACCACTCCCTGATCGTTACGGTACCGCCCTTCATGCAGACTTCGATGCTCTGGTGGTGAGTGAGGAAACTGCGAAGGTGGCAGTTGAAATCAACCGCTTGCGGCAGCAACAGGGAAAACGGAAAGTGGACATTCACCAGATTGCCTGCGTCCTCGCGGATGATGGGAGGTGGATATCCAGCACCCGCATCATCCGTGGTGAGATAGATGAGCGGGGAAGGATGCTCAGATGATATGATTGGCGATATCCTTCGTGATCAGCCAGTCACAGTAGGTACACTGTAATCCTTTTCTGGTCACTTCGAAGCTGCTGATGATTGGCTCTTTGGTATTGGAGATGCAGCCCGGGTTGGGGCAGCGGATCACGCCTTTGAGAAGCGGGGGAATAGTCACTCCTTTTTTATTATGGACCGCGCACTCACGGATAATATTGATAGTCGCCTGGGGGGCGATCAGGGCAATCCGGTCCACTTCGTCCTGGCGGAGTTCCCGGTTTTCAATCTTCACGATGTCCTTTCTCCCGATGCGGGGACTCGTCACATTGGTCGCCACACTGATTGATTCGGTGGTGGTGCCCGTAATACCCAGGATCTTCAGCACATTCAACGCTTCCCCCGCGGTGATATGGTCGATCACGGTACCATTGGTAATCGGCCTGATGATGAGTCCCTTTTGATGGCTGTTCTCACTCATTTCATCACCTCTAGGAGCAGGGCCATGCGGACCGGGACGGCATTTCTCGCCTGTTCAAAGTAGCGGGCATAGGGCAGGGCATCGACGCGGGGATCGATCTCATCGACACGGGGAAGGGGATGAAGAATAATGAGCCGCTCACGGACCCCCTCAAGGAGTTCGGGAGTGATGCGGTAGCTCGAAGCCACTCCGTAGTAGGAGGCTGTGTCGGGGAACCGCTCTCTCTGGATGCGGGTGACATACAGGACGTCCAGGTCCCGGATTACCTCCTCAATGGAAGAATGCTCCCGAACCTTCATCTTCCGGCTTCGCAATTCCTGGACCACATTGGGGGGTAATTCCAGCCCTTTGGGAGCGATCGTATGAAGATTGACATCGTAGAGCGACAGGGCATAGGCGAGGGAATGAGCGGTTCTCCCGTATCGGAGATCACCGAGAAGACCGACGTCAACCTGTTCGAGAGGCATTGACTGGCGGATGGTGAAAAGATCGAGCATGGTCTGTGAGGGGTGCTGTCCTGCGCCATCCCCGGCATTGATCACCGGAACGGTTGCAAACTCACTTGCCAGCCGGGCGGCTCCCTCCTTGGGATGACGGAGCACGATTGCATCTGCATAGCCGCTGATGACCCTGATGGTGTCAGCGAGCGTCTCGCCCTTCACGATAGAACTCGCTTCCACGCAGTCGATACTGATGCAGGCTCCTCCCAGCCGGGCCATGGCCGTCTCAAATGACATCCTGGTGCGGGTGCTCGGTTCAAAGAAGAGCAGCCCCAGGATCTTTCCTGATAAAGCCCGGGCATCGTACTGGTTATCCCCAATCCTCTGTGCAGTATCCAGAATATGGTCCAGCCGTTCCCTGCTGAAGTCCCGAATGGAGATGATGTGATCCATCTTACCTCCTCGCAATGGTGATGTACCCGCTGTGGCATACCCGCGTTGAGGGGCGTGTCCCCCGACTTGTGCGGGTCAACTCCCGTTCCATGCATTCATGTGTATGCACCTCGCGAAATAAGCCCTTTGCCGCATCGATCGCGGTGAACGTCTGCTCCAGGAACGGGGTGTAACAGGCAAGGTATCCCCCCGGACGGAGAAGGCGGGAGGCATGCTCAACATGGGCTGGTTCAACCGTCATATCGTAGTGCACCACATCGTAGCTTCCGGTCGCCTCCAGGACGTCTCCATTGATAACCTCCACGTTCTCCAACTTGGCTGCCTGGATATTGTTCCGGGCGAGAGTGGCGAACTCCGGCTTTCGCTCATACGTGACAACTCGCCGGGCGATCCCTCCAAAGTAGGTGGCTGCGACGCCGCTACCAGTACCGGCATCCAGCACTTCGTCGGTCCGATTGAGGCCGGTGAGGCCAATAACAAGGCCAATATCTCTGGGCAGCATAGGAGCCCCCGACCTGGCTGCATGGACAAAAAAATCAGTAGGGCGGGGGATGAGGATGGTGAACTCATAGCCAAGGTGGGTCACTGCACAGTCTCCGGGTGAGGCCCCGATAAGAGTATTGAGTGAGAGGACACCGCGATCGGTACTCAGGTTCCCCTTTCCTGCCCGAACATAGTACTCCCGGTCCTGACTGACCAGCAGAACTCGTTCTCCATCCTCAATCATGGGTGGTTAATCGGATGATTGCTTCAGCTATATCGCCCTTGGTCTCGACAAGGGCGGTTCTCGCCTGCTCTTCTACCACGCCGGTCTGGGCTATCACCAGCCTGACGTCTTCCTCAGCAAGTGCCGGGATTGCTGCCCTGAACTGTGCATTCCCGGTGACCTGGTAGGTGGTCACCCCCTGCATGGTGACCGCCACCACTTCTGCTCCCTCAAACACATACTCACCGCTCCCAGTGGAGATGACAATCCGCTTCACATCCTCAATGGGGGTCATTTCCATACCAAGCTGCTTCATCATCTGCTTCATCTTTTTGGGGTTCATTTTTCCTGGGAACACCGAGATTCACTTCCCTGTCGTACTTTTACTGCTACACCATAATTAAATGAAAGCATCTCGCGACCGGAGAGAACTGCACTCCCCGTTGCGAGGAGGCGGTCATCAGTGGTTACCACCAGCACTTCATCACCGCACCGTATATCTGGATCAGCATCCAGCACGTGTTTGGCGAATGTGTTCTTCCCCTGAGCAACAAAAGCGGCCACTTCCTCATTGAGGATAACCCGGGAACGGGGAGGTGGCAACACCATCTTGAGACGACTGCCGCCCTGGATTGAAAGGGTGAATAGGCCATCCTGTGCACGAAGGGTGGCAAGTCTGTGGCCATTGTACATCACCTGCCGAATACGCCCGGTGGTGGAGAGGATGAACTCGCATCCTTCGGGGAAGAGTCCTTCCCCTGCACCAGCCCCGAATTGGTACTCAGCGATGGTGCGAACTCGCCTGAGTGCATTGTTCTGAGAGGACTCGGTTGACACAGTGGACAAATTCCTCCTCAACGTTGCCGGGGATATAAGCACCGGCGGCTATTCGGTGCCCTCCTGCCTCCCCCCCGCAGGAAGTAGAGGCATGGATCAGTGCTGCCTGGAGGTCAATTCCCCGCTGTACCATTTCATCGACCGTTCTCATGGAAACCTTGGTGACTGAACGATCTTCTGGCAGGTGGCACATCACCATAATGGGCTTGAGACGATTCAGCTTGGAGAGTGCCATACCCGCGCCGATTCCCACGATCGTGTCTGGGAATCGTTCTCCCACATGGAGGTACTGGAGGTGAGAGAGTTCCTTCACCCCCGTATCCAGGATATACTGGAGGAGCTCCCTGATCACGGTACGGTGGTGGTTGAGCATGTGTTCTGCCTCCTTGAAGGCTCCGCCGCGGTCTCCCATACAGACCGATCGCCCTATCAGCGGCTTCGCCCACCGACCGCAGGCATTCAGAAGGGTCGCGTACTCAGCCGCATTCCGCAGGGGAGTCCTCCTCTCCTCATCCTTGAAGAGGTATATCTCGGAGAGGAGCCGTTTTGGTGAACTACCATGGGCAATGAGCTGCTGTATCAAGGCGCTCGCGATCGTTCGTTTCTCACTGCGGTCCAGGTCTTCCCAGACCCGCCATTCGCCATTGGCAGTCTTTGATTCGATGCCCAGTTTCTGGAGGAAGCGGAGCGCTCCGTTGGGGTTGTTGGTGATGCCGGGGAGGAACGGGTCATCAGAGTAGGCGAGTGAGATATGGATCGGCCGGGTGGAGATACCGTAGCAATTGAGCTCCCGCCCCAGTACCTCGATAATCCCCCGCGATTCGCCATCGCGGACTATCTCCCGGGCAGGCCCGATGAGCCCTAGGTCCTCCCTGGCCATCATATCCCCCACATTCCCGATCACCGCGAGCTTGGCAAGTGAGGTATTATCCTCGTTTAACTCCCGTGCGAGAAGGTACGCCATTCCTGCAGCGGAAAGCTTGGAGTACCCATAGGTAAGGGCATTCACCTGGGGGTAGCTGGTACTCGCCGGTCGGCCGACGTGATGATCCACGATGAGGACCTCATTTTCACGGAGACCGTGCTCTTCCAGCAGATTCTGCTGTCC
>JAJRCM010000148.1 GCA_028678965.1 Methanomicrobiales archaeon
AAATCCTTTTCTGTATCACCGGGCGATCGTTCCACTGCATCTCGGTGGATAAGGGGTGTATCTGTCAGACGAAGTGCCCGCTCGCTAAGCAGGTGGGTCTCACCTATAAAGACTTCTGCCTGAAGGGCTCGGAATCCGCGCAACGATACGTTCAGTGAATTGCATAGATCCTCATACCAGAGGCTTGAGAGGTTTTCAAAGGTATGGAGAAAAGGATTTTTTTTCGCGGCCGCGACGTCTCATCAGCCGATTCAGCACAGCCCCTGATGGAGCCTGATGTGTGGGATGATGACTGGGGGTGGGATTTCTGGCTCAGGGAGGCGTGAGGACCATTCCCTATGGGACCACTTCCCCCCACCACCGCTCTCGATCCCTATGAACGTCTGGTGGAATTGATCCATCAATTCCGACGTTCACTACTCTGCCGGAACTCGATCGATTCCGGCGGATGACATCTCCTGGATATGGACGCTGCGCTTTCAGGAGCTGTACTGAACCGGGTGGGTGGGAAGACAGTCGTGGCGGTTCCTTTCTCTGCGAAGGGGGACGACCGTACTCTGGGGAGCTGGATAGAGGAGGTGAGGAAAGGATATCAGTGATACTATCGTTCCTCGAAACGATGTGAAAAGCCATCGGGGATAGTACTAATTTAAACCTGTTATCATTTTCAATGCACCATGTTGACCATGTCTTACAAAGTCCATGGAATGGAGAGCGAAGGGTCGTCTTAATAATTCTCACAGGGTAAAATGGAACGTTGTACCCTTCCCAACCTCTGATTCTGCCCAGATACGGCCTCCGTGCCGCTGGATAATGCGGTATACAATCGCAAGCCCCACCCCGGTTCCCTCATACTCCTGTGAACTGTGGAATCGCTGGAAGACCCCAAACAGTTTCGTCGCAAATTGCATATCGAACCCTACCCCATTATCACGCACAAAATACACGATCTCCCCGTCTTTATCGTATGACCCCATCTCAATCCTCGGGTGGCTCTGTCCGCGTGTAAATTTGAACGCATTGGAAAGGAGGTTATAGTAGACCTGACGAATCATGGATGGATCCGCATAGACGGGGGGCATCGTTCCTATCTCCACTTCAATTTCCCGTTTTTTTGCCTCCTCTTCAAATTCTCCAAGAACCGCTTTTATAACACTGTCAGGGTTAATCATCTCCCGCTGCAGTGCCTGTCGTCCGGTGCGAGAAAAATTTAGAAGATCATCTATCAGGCGGGCCATCTGCTGGGTATTTTTCCGGATGGCCATCAAATATTGCCGTTCCTTTTCGGAGAGATGAGACTGGGCATCATCCAAGAGAATCGCAGAAAATCCATCGATTGCACGGAGGGGAGCCCGGAGATCATGCGACACTGAGTAGGTGAACGATTCCAGCTCCCGGTTGGCACTCTGGAGGGCAAGTGTTCGTTCAACGACACGCTGTTCCAACTCCTCATTGAGATGACGTATCTCTTCCTCGACTCGTTTGAGGTCAGAGACATCGATGATGATCCCACGAATACCAATAACCGTATCTCCCTGATAGATTGGTGCCGACTATATCACCACTTGTATTCGGGTACCGTCTTTTTTCAATGCAAAATATTCTACACCCTTCGATTCGATACCCTGTACGACTTGCTGTATTCTCTTTCTCACTAATGCACCCTGTTCAGGCACAATGATATCAAAAACACGTATTCCTTTTTCCAGGTCATTTTCAGTATATCCAAATACCTCAAAGGCACTCTCATTCGCAAATAGAACCTTACCTTCAAGATCAATTTCGAATACCGGCTGGGGGAGCAATCTCACCAGGTCACGGAACTTCTGCTCACTTTGACGGAGTTTCATTTCACTGTCCTGAAGCTGCTCAATATTGGCCTTCAGGGTCGCAACCATGGAGTTGATACTACGCTCCAGCACCTCGAATTCACTTCCCCGTACTGGTGAGATTTGGTGATCGATATCACCCTTTGCCACTTGTTCAACATCAGATACGATCTGCTGGACCGGCCGGGTAAGGTGCCGGGACACCGCTATCGCTCCGATGATGCCCATCATCAGCGCAGCCAAACCAATATACGCATGAAATAGCAGCAGATCAAATAATGCGGTGTTGATCCGTTCCGAATCATAGGTGAGCTTGATGATCCAGCTCATGTCTGAAGCATAATCGAGATCCAGCAGATCGATAAACAGGTACCTTATGATTCTATGCTCTTCTTCCTGAATAATCTCGACTAACGATCGGCTATCAATCACCGTAGTGAGTGCCCTTATCTCTTCTTCATCAGGCCGGTAGGTGAAGTTGTTTACCACGTGCATCGTCGTATCGAAGAAGCGGGTACTGACAATATAGGGATTTCGTGCGACAATACTCTCAAATGCTTCCTGATATCCCACTTTCCCGTGCCGCTGTATGATGCCCGGACCCAGCATACCCAGCTCAAGGATGTACTGATGGTCCGGCGTTGGCATATAGGCAAATTTCCTGAACTGGCCGGTGGCTGTCTCCCTCACGACACGGTCCGGATAAAATCCTTCACCTTCAATAATTTTTGTGAGATATTCCTTTGTTGCAGGAAATTGCTTGAAATCAAGTCCGAGATCTGGTGTAAAAGTAGTATATTCAATTATCAGAGACCTATTGATTATGTACAGGTCTGTCAGGTCACCGAGCTTTGTTTTCACACTCTCCAGATCCATCTGGGAGACGTCCCGGCCTGCCCGTTCATATTCCGCCATGAAGGTCTCGAATCCTGTTTGCATCTCTTTGTTCAGGTTGCTGTCATACAATTTGAAGCCCTCATCCACCAGGTGAATTGTCTGGTTAAGGCTCTCTTCAGTCTGGACTTGCATGGTCAGCGCATCCCTTCGGAAAGTTGCGTCTGCATTCACCAGATCCACGGCAGTAAGACCAATGACCGTAATACCGATGATCAAGAGCAGGTAGGCCAGAAGATAATTTGAAAAACGCAATTTCCTCGCCATGGAATGAGGACTGAAGGAGGTATGTGATTGTTTGTCGTGATCACCTGAAATCATGTGATCGAGAGAGCCCCTAGCAATCATATCAGCATCCGCAGCCATTTCCCGTATCGGCTCATTAATACGGCGGGCGAGAAGGATAGCGATGCCTGACATCAATGCCAGCGCCGCCATGGCCGTGACAATGTGGATAAGGAGGAGGTTGTTAAGGGCAGCTTGTTTTGCTGATTCGTCGTATGTTATTTCCACGATCCGGCTCACATCAGAACCGTACTGTTCATCTCTCAGATCCACGAAAAGATAGGAGACGCGTTCCCCTGCGTCGAGAATCTCCCGTTCCAGTCCCTTTCGCTCAGATATAATGGCGGTGAGTATTGTGTCAAGCTCGGGATCTGGAATAAAACTTCGATTATCCTCCAGCTGTTTCCGTGAGGTGAAGATACGGAAGCCCTTGACGTAGGGATTCAGTGACGTCAGGGTATGAATCCGATCATGATATTTGAGTGATCCCCTTGTATTCTCCAGTGAACTTCCAGTCAAGCCGAGCTCGAAGATATAGGCATGGTCCGGGGTGGGCATATACGCGTATTTCCGGAGTACACCTGTCGCCGGTTCAATAACGATGCGATCCGGGAAAAATCCATCAGAGATACGTATCGATTCCAGATATGAATAGAAATAGGGGATCTTTCGGAAATCGAGGTTTCTGTCTGGTGGGAACGTAGTATATTCAATTACCCCGGAAGAATTGATAATATAGAGATCGACAAGTCCCCCGGTTTGAGCCTTAATGCTTTCGAGATCCATTCGTGCTGGATCCTTAGCTGAACGGTTGTATTCGTTCAAGACGAGGGTGAAGGTATCCTGCATCTGGCGGTTGAGCGTGGTATCGTACAGCTTTAATCCATCATCAGCAATCTGGAGTTCCTGGATAACCGTGCTCTCAGTCTGGATTTTCAACAACTGAGCTTGTTCTTCCAGATTCCGCTCTGCCATCGTATAATCAATAAGGGTAATTCCACAGACAATCAGTGCAACAATAAAAAAAGTCCATAGCACAAGATAGTAAGAAAATGAGTGTTCTTCTGGTATGTTGGGGGAGGATGCAGGCATACCTCGTCTCAACCAGGGAAATACCATCGTTTGGATGATATGTACACAGGGTTGATTCTTACTCCAGCTTTAAAACTCATACGGTTTCAGTATTGCCGGTATGGTTTCATTGGCGGCTACCTCTCTCTTAAGGGGGGGGTAGCTCACTTTTCTAGTACCGGTGTATCCTCTCTCTCATGAGTGATTCGACAGCGGAGGACTATGTATCCCGTACCTTTATGAAGTATAGAGGGGATTAGTGCATGCAAGGAATCATTTTCGACAGAATAGCATCAGAAAAGGGATTGAGATCTTTTTCATTCAGGTAGACATCGAATCTGAAGCAGTTGATGTACCATTTGCCTTGATTTCCTCGAACCTCCCCAGGAGAGTGAGAACGCCAGGCATCACCACGATTGCTCCAACCAAGGTGAATCCGACGGTGATCACCGTGACCGTACCAAAGTTATTGATCATGTTGAATGCAGAGAGCATGAGAGCGGCGAATCCGAACACCGTGGTCATCCCTGAGACGGTGATTGCCGTTCCAATCTGGGCAACGCTCCGCTGGATTGCCGGCAGCAGGGCGAGACCGTTCGCCCGTTCCTCATAGGTACGCTCCATGATCAGGATGGTATATTCAGAAGCTACCCCGATAGTCATAGAACCAAGTGTGGCGGTCATCGGGGTATAATCGATTCCTAGAACGAACATCACCAACCCATTCCATCCCACAATCAGGGCAATGGGGATGACAGGAGTGATAGCATGGGCGAAGCTTCGGTATATCAGATAGAGGAATCCAAGAATCAGTCCGAAAGCGAGCAGGGTCATCTGCGTCTTCCCTGCCTCGATCTCTTTGATCAGGTTGGTAAACATCTCTCCCATCCCGGTAATCTTGGCGATAACTCCGGTGGGTGGCTCCTTCCAGGTGAGGTGCTTCTGGATCTCTTCCAGGGAGGCCATGGCAACATTGTTCTCCATCTGGACCATTGAGAACTCTATCACCGCTTCGGTGGTGCCGCTCACATAACGTCTCTTCTGGTCTTCCGGTATCCTGCCCAGCACATCATCAAGTTCCTGCTGGGTGGTGGGGAGCATGCCACCATTGTACAGCAGGATCAAGTCAGCAATACTCGTGGAGCCGGTGACCTTACTGTTATGAGT
>JAJRCM010000002.1 GCA_028678965.1 Methanomicrobiales archaeon
ATTGCGAGCGCCCCACCTCTCTCCACCTGCCAATCGGGGAAAGCGTTGGACAGGAGACGAACGCGAGCAGCTGTATCGACGATATAGAGGGTATCAGAAGAAGGGCCTTTCGAAAAAAGAGAGTATGAAGCGGTTAGCAGCGGAGATGGGGAGAGGAAGATGGGGTATAGAGAAAGCATTGAAGGGAATGGAGAGACACCGCGGCTGACCTTTCTCCTCCAAATACGCTCTAAAAAATGAGGTGAGATCTCAGGTCTTTTCACCGACCTCGGATCTGACGGTGAAAAAGACCGGACCCCGTATATCCACCTTCTTCTTGTTGTCCGTGATGTACCGCATCACATGATCTGCAACATGAAGATTGACGTCGGTGGGGGAACGGGCCATCTTTACTTGAATCGTTTCGGGCTTCCCGCACTGCGTCGCACGTTCGATACGGGCAGCAGCAAGTGCTGCAACTGCGTCCAGAAACACAATCCCAGTGGAAACCCCGGTCTGACGGATCTCTGCCCACTTCAGTGTATCAGGTACACCGAGAATAGAGCCCTGCTGGATATACACTTCATTGAGACAGGCAGGGCCACAGAGTTTGGTGTTCGCTTCCTTCTCCTCCACGAATATCTGAACTGGTACACTCTCAAGCACCCCATTCCATGCGCGGAAAGAGCAGGGACCGGGATCAGTCGCATGAGCTCGTGCCGTGGCAGCGATAGCTGCGGCGATGGTCCGACCGGTGGGGGTTTGGGGTTCCTCTTTCAGTCTCACCTGGGTGGCAATCTCCTGGTCAGTAAGCAGCTTCGGGAAAAACTGGGGATATGACATAGCACGCATATCCTCCGCCCCGTAGATGATCATGGCCAGCCGCTCCACACCCAGACCAAGATTCATCACCGGTACACCAATACCATATTCAGCGAGAGCTGATGGAGCATAGAGGCCAAAGGTCGCCACTTCCACCCAGTCATGCCGGGGGTGGCGGGCATAGACCTCGGTCTGTGATCCGGGCATGTAGTACTTGGATCGTTTCTCATCCGGTTTAAATTTGAAATCGGTAAACCCAAAAGCAGAGAGGAGGGCTTCGCTCACCGCTTTCCCCTCCTCGTTAGTCACCTCATCCCCGGCAACAACGCAGGAGGCAGAGTGGTAGCTCATCAGGCGGGTCGGGCCTTCCTGCTGCTCCCGCCGGAAACAGCGATCCACAGAAAACAGGTGCAGGGGGAGAGGCCAGCGCTCCCAGATAGCTCCCAAGGTAATGAACCACCCGCTGGTCATGTGGCTCCGCAGGGTACTCCGTGATGATTCGGGGGCCAAAGCACGGAATTCGGGAAAGACGGAGTCCATAATACGGACGACCGCAGCATCGTCTGCCTGGAGAACCACGGCCAGAGCATGCACGAGGTCATCACCATCAATGATCCCCTTCTTGTATGCGTGGAGGGTCTCCCGCAGGCGCTCTTCGGTATCGGCAGGCATGGTCACTCCGGTAATCTCACCGATTTTCTCAACCTGGGTACGGGAGATTCCTACATTGGGGCGGGGAAGGCCACCAAGGTAAAAGACCCTGTCAAGGACCGCCATCGCTTCTGGCCCGAACTGCCGGTACACATCCTGTTCTTCGACCATGATGGGATTGCAGATCTCATCAAAGCCCATGGAGAGGTAGCATTCGCGGAGGTGCTGGATCGTGGCGAAGACCGGGTGTTCCGTGGAACGACGATAGGTGAGCCGGGGGTAGATATGTTCGTGGTCTGGAGGGGTAAGCACCTGGAACCCCTCGTGCCAGGCTTTTTCAAAATCCTCTTTCGTTCGGTTTTTCCATTCCTGCACATCAAATTTCATGTATCCCGCCTCAGGAGGACAACGCGGCTCGTGGGATTCTCATCCACAATACGGTAGTCCGAGAACTTGGTAATCTGCCCTGCAAAGGCATGTACATGGTGGTGCTCGGGCATATTCTCTCTTCTCAATCGTTTCCTACTGTACCCCACTCGCATATAACCCTTAACCTCCACGAAGGACGGTGATCCATTCTGAATCATTGCCGCATAGCGATCCGGGAGATGATCATTCCATCCTTCCACAAGTGTGATACGGATCGCTGATCGGCGTGAGCCAAGAAGTGAGAGACTCTCCTGGATCTCGCTCCAGTAGTTCTCCACAGGACGGCATAACCGAAGGTACGTTGCTTCATTGGGGGCAACCAGCGAGACATACAGTTGGTAGGGATGGCACTGTTCGAGTACCCAGGGGCGAGTACCGTTGCTGACAAGGAATGTGGTATAGCCCCTTCCCTTTAACAGGGTCACCAGTTCGGGTAAATGCGAGTAGAGGGTTGGTTCGCCCGCGAGGGAGATGGCGACATGCGCGGGGGTGAGGGCTTCAGTGAACCGCTCCTCCGTTACCTCTGGTGAGATCTTGTAGCCGGAGAGAGCTCGTTTCTGGAGGCGAGGGATCGCGGAGAGGATCATCTCAGGTGGGCACTCTACCTCCTCGTCGACCTGGTGCTCAAAGGAACGCCAGCAGAACAGGCATCGGTGGTTGCATCGGAGGGTAGGGGTCATCTGGACACAGCGGTGGCTCTCGATCCCGTAAAACTGGTGCTTGTAACACATCCCCTTGTTCCTTAGTGCTGATTTGCACCACAGGCAGGGTTTCACTGCAGCAGAGGATCTCTCAGAAAAAAACTGGTATCCCTGCCGCTGCAGGGCATCACATGGTGGCGAGTGCATCGATACCGAGCGTCTCAAGCGCCCCTCTCAAAGTGTTGCGTGCTGCACATACCAGGGCGAGCCGGCTCTGGCGCACGATCCCTTCACTTTTCAGCACTGGCACGTAGCGATAAAAGGCATTGAACAGGTCGGCGAGGTCCCGGGTATACGTGGCAAGGAGGTGGGGGCGCAATTCTTCCACCACCTGGTCGATAATAGCGGGAAAACGCCCGATATGCTTTGCAAGTGCGATCTCGTGGGGATCGGAAAGCTGGAAGGCCGGGGTGAATTCTCCTGATTTTTCGAGGATGCTGCATGCGCGGGCATGGGCATACTGGATGTATGGTCCACTCTGCCGCTCGAAATCAAGGGCCTCCTTCCAGTCGAACACGGTGCTCTTCTCGGGAGATACCTTGACAATATCATAGCGGATAGCCCCTACCGCAACCGATCTCGCGATAGCTCGCCGCACGTCCTCTTCCAGTTCTGGCCTTCGCGTGGTGACTTCGACATATGCCTGCTTGACGACCTCCTCCACCAGTTCATCAGCGGAAACGAACTTGCCTGCACGGGTGCTCATCGATCCCTCGGGAAGGGAGACAAACTCAAAGTGAAGTATTTCAGGCGCTTTCTCTCCCATCAGCTTGAGAGTAGCGATCAGCTGGGCCCCAATCAGCTTGTGATCCGCACCCAGAACATCGATCATCCGGTCAAAATTTCGTCCCTTCCACACGTGGAATGCGATATCCCGGGCTGCATACACGGTCGTCCCGTCACTCCTCTTGAGGATATACTGCTTCTCGAAACCCTGGGAGGAGAGATCAACCCACAGGGTGCCGTCATCACGACACTGGGGCATCCTGCGGATCCGATCTATGGTGCGGGTCACATCCCCGTTCCTGACAAAGTCGCTCTCCCATATGAACCGATCATGCCGCACATGGAGCGAGAGAAGTGTGGCCTTGATACCTTCCAGGCATTCGGTGACTGCTTCACGGAACTGCCGCACAACCTGCGGATCCCCCTGTTCCACGCGCTGCATGAGCCTGTCGATATGGCTGGTTATCCCTGGATCGGTCTCTATCGCACGGTTTGCTGCGATGTAGACCCGTGCGATGAAGGCATCTCCCTTCTCCTCCTTTTTTATCTCTCCGAGGTTTCCGACACCCCATACCACTATCGCAATCTGCCGACCGATATCATTCACATAATACTGGGTTTCCAAACGATAGCCTGCCTTGCGGAACGATCTCGCCAGGGTATCACCAAGGATCGAGTTGCGAATATGTCCCACATGGAGCGGTCCGTTGGGATTTGCACTGGTGTGCTCCACCACCACGCGTTCATCCCTGAGCGGCTGCGAGCCGTAATCCGGCTGCAGCGCTTCCCGAAGGGTCGCTTCCAGGTACGAGGCACTGAAATGGAAGTTGAGATACGGGCCAACAACCTCTATGGTTACTGAATCGCCCTCCTCCTGTGCTTGCAGCTGTTCGGCAATCTCCCGGGCGATCTGTACGGGCTGACGACGCTGTTCCTTGGCAAGGGTGAAAGCAATGGTGGAGGCGAGGTCTGCGTGCGCTCCTCCATCGGTCAATTCCACATCCTCTCGTCCGGTGATAGACTGCAACCTCTGTACAATGCGGCGGTATTCATCTTGATACATCAGTAGCCCGTCCTGAACCGAAGGAGGGCGGCAATGCCCCCAAATGCCTTGAGGAGCATCGCTCCTTCCTCGAACTCATCGGATATTATCTCCACACTGCTCCCGCTCCTCTCTGCGAGTCTGGTTAGTTCTTCCACGATATCTATTTCCTCATCAATGGCAAGAGGGGAACTGCACGAGGGGCAGGCACCTGGATTTTTTCCGCTTATCGATATGCCAGGTGGCAGTACCACGGTTTCCTCGTGATGATAGTGGCAGTTGGGACAACGGATTTTCAACCGTGACTTCCGCAACTTGGTGGAGAGTAAGAGGGTATCGACAGCACCGGTCTCCAGATTCTGTCGCACACTCTGTTCGCCGTACGCGGCATTGCCATTTTCCTTCACCAGCTCCTGAAGAAACCGGGTCATCAATGCCTTCTCGCGGATGATCTGTTGGCCTTTGAGAGCGTCCTGGCCAGCATCCACCAGTTCGGAAAGCCCACTCTCGTTGGTGTAGGCAATATCGAAGAGGCCAATAATTCGTTTCTGGACCTCGTGGTGAAGGTATCCCCCTGCTTCGAATTCCTCCTTGGTGGGGCTCGGTCCCCCGATAAGGAGGCCTTTAAAATGGGTAAAGAAATCTTTTTCGGCGAGGAATGCCTCGCTCGCCCGATCACCCACTTTCCGATAGAAATCATTGATGGCAATCTCTCTCAAGCGCTGGAACCGGACGCTTGACTGCCCCCCTTTCCGCTGTTTTCCAGGAACGGTGGAGGTGGCTCCGTTCACCGGATCTATACGGTTTCCACGGAGGAACCCCCAGTATGCTTCCCTGCGGTCGAGTACCAGGAGACCATATACATCCTTCTCTTCCATCATCTCAAGAAGGGGTTCAAGCTCGAATTTCGAGCTGCACCGGTACATATAGAGGTTGAGGGGCTCGGGAGGTTCGATAATGGTGCACTGCAGGTCAGTCCTATCGCCCCCAAGGAGAATGGTTCCGCAGAACACCGCCATCCCGTTCTCAGGTGGGCGCTTGTAGTACCTCAGCCGGGAGAGAATGGAGGAAATGGCGCTCTGTACGTTTGTCCGGGTCTGCTTGCTCTTGATGTTGGAGCACTGCCCGAACTCGTCACGGAGCTGAGCGGTGACATCGTGGATCTGCTTGTCTGGAGGGATGTAAAGGGTGATCAGCTCGGTACCACTACCCTCTTTGCTCATCAGCTCCTCGAGTTTCTTTTTGAACTCGTATTTACGACGTGCCGCGTCGGTGGTCTTTGCCTCGCTTTCTACCTCGCCCATCTGCCCTCCACCAGATAAACTCACTATATTATTTTTCTATGGTCATAAAATTGAGGACGTAATCCATGATGATATGATCAGCGTCCCCGCTGATACCATGTCCGCTGGTCATATTGATCATCAGTTTTGGCTCAACTCCGTGCTCGTACAGCGCCCTGCCATCC
>JAJRCM010000149.1 GCA_028678965.1 Methanomicrobiales archaeon
ACGGCAAACTCATCAAAGAGAGTGGATACCCGGACATTTTCTCGCTTTACCGCTGCCTTACATGTGGGGAAGTGCATCAGTCGATCTCCGATTGAATGTTCCTGATGGCAATCCTAATCAGGCCAAGATTGGCATCTGCTTCGGTAAAAATGCAGATGTTAATATCTCCAAAGGGAGCTATGATAAACTTTCCGTGAGGAGTTTCCAGGATCATCTGATCCAGGGGTTCTATCGTAAGGTCGGTGGCGATCTTCTTCCCCGCCCTGAGCAGATCCTCGGCAACAGCGGCGACTTGGTCAAAGTCCGCATTCCCGGTCGATTGCACTGCAAATCCATCATGAAATGCTGCCACCGCAAGTACCCCCGGCTGTTTCTGGATGGTCTCAAGGTTCCATGTACCCAAAGTTTTTCTGGGTTTCAGCGGCTCACCCCTGTCGTTATAAGCGATGAGCAAACCTTCTGCAGAACAGGTCTTCCGGGCATCAGCAAAATCCTGTTCATTGTATTTTCGCACTTCAAATTCGACGGCACTCTCACTAACAAGGTGAGTGTAGGCCGCGTTTCCCTTCAGATCGGTGTCCTTCTGCTTGTAATATGAAGCAATAAATTTGCCCTGGTCAATGAGGAGGAAGCCCTCACCGCTTATCCCCATAATATGAAGTACACCAATGAGGGGGGAGATGAACGGTCCGATTTCGGAGAGACTTCCGGAAAATTTACCGATGACGGTACCTTCGGGAAGAATCATAAGGCGGCAATGATTCGTTCTTTGTTCTTCTTCAACTCGTACCGGACTTTCCCGATGTTCGCGTTATTGTCGACCACAATCGCGATCAATTCCTCTGCAGACAGGGGTGAGAGAATTATCGATCCATTCTCCAGTTCCACAAGGGTCTGGGTCAGCATTCCCTTTCCCAGTTCATTGCCCATCGCCTCCGAGGCTCCTAATCCTGTCGAAGCCATGGCCCCCAAAGCCTCGATATTCACTTTCCCAGATACCGCACTCTCGATGACGAATCCGTCCCTCCCTACCACGACAACCGCGGAAATACCATCGAGTTTCAGGAACTCCGAGAGAATCTGTTTTATCACCCCTCATCACCCTCTCTACGAAACCTCATCGGCAATCCACTTCAAGTTTCCGGTACGGATGGACCTAGGGGAGTGTATATTTATCTGGTGATTTCGGGGGGGAACTCCGGTTATTCGTTATGACGCGCATCGGGGAGCAACTTACTGCAATTATAACAGTAAAAACCTTGAATATCAATTTATAAAAATTTATTGAAAAACGTCAAAAATAAATGGAACATGTGATCGATAATAGATTGTTATGATAATTCCTCTCATAATCACCTCTCTTGTGGTTGGGATTACCCTCCTCTATGCCTCCTGGCTGGATATTCAGGACCGCCGTGTTCCATTCCGGACATGGTATCCAATGCTGGTGATAGGAATCCCCTTTGTGGTATTTTTTTATGCCAATCTCGTTCTGGTGAGTCCCTCCCTTTTCCTCCGCTTTGTGGTAATTACCGCCCTCTTCTGCGGCTTTTTTTATTTTTTTGCAGCCATTCATCTCTTCGGTGGAGCAGATGCATGGGCACTCATCTTCATCGCTGCCCTGATCCCTGTATTTCCGGTACAACCGTTTTTCGATTATTCCCCCCTCCAGTTCTTCCCCTTCACCGTCCTCACCAATGCAGTCATCCTGAACCTCGCAACGCCTCTGGGAATTTTCATTATGAACGTGGGGAGGAAAAATTTTGCCCCGTTCCCCTACATGTTCTTCGGTTTTCCTGTTCCCGGAGACCGGGTGGAGCAGTACTTCGGGTTTGTAATGGAGGAGATCAATGAGCACGAAGGAGGGCTCACCCGCAGGTTCGTAACTGTTCGAGAATCTCTATCCACAATGGTCCGTGGAGGAGACCGGCTGTATACCAAGGATATAAGACTTCACCCTGAACAGTACACAAAGGAGCGTGCCCTCTTCAAGAAAGCAGGGTATATCTGGATATCCTACGGAGTTCCCTTTATCCTACCCATCACTGCAGGGTTCTTCACTGCCCTCTTGGCGGGGGATATTCTCTACACCGTTATGCGCATGGCAATTGGAGTGTGATATCGTGATCGAGCTCGTATTTACAAACGAACTGATTCCCGTAGTTGTGCAGGATCGAACCAGTAAGGAGGTATTGATGGTTGCGTACGCAAACCGTGAGGCCTTGGAGCTGACGAAAACCACCGGTCTTGCACATTATTTCAGCCGGAGCAGAAAGAAGATCTGGAGGAAGGGGGAGGAAAGCGGGCATATCCAACAGGTACTACGTATTCTTGTAGATTGTGATGCGGATTGCCTCCTCTATGAAGTGGAGCAGCGGGGAGCGGCTTGCCACACCGGTCACCACTCATGTTTCTACCGTACGCTCCAAGGTGAGGAAATTTCGGGAAAGGTCTTCGATCCGGCGAGGGTATACCATAATAAAGATCAAAAACACCAATGATCATGGTGATTTTTTGTGATAATAGTCCCCGATACAAGCGTGGTAATAGATGGACGTATCACCTCCATGATAAAATCCGGTGAATATAAAGCTGCGACAATAGTGATTCCTGAACCGGTTATCGCAGAACTCGAGGCCCAGGCGAATCAGGGCAGGGAGATCGGGTTCAGCGGGCTAACTGAACTCCAGGAACTGTGGAAGCTGGCCCAGGAAGGAATCATTGAAGTAAAATTCGCCGGTGAAAGGCCGAACCTTGAACAGGTGAAGCTGGCGAGTGGGGGGGAGATCGATGCCCTCATACGGAATGTGGCTATTGAATACAAGGCAAAGTTCCTGACAAGCGATATCGTGCAGGCAGAAGTAGCTAAGGCAAAAGGATTGGATGTACTCTACCTGAAGCCACAGATAGGAGACTTCTCTCCACTGGGAATTGACCAGTTTTTTGATGAAGAGACCAAAGCAGTCTATCTCAAAGAACGGGTACCTCCTATCGTGAGAAAAGGCACCATGAAGGAGGCCCGACTGGTCAGGGTCAGAGAGGCTCCCCTTAATGAGTATGAGCTCCGGACCCTGGCTCAGGAGATCCTGGAACGAGCGAAAAGGGATCCGGATGGCTTTATCGAAGTGGAGAAGAGGGGAGTGACCGTCGTCCAGATTGGCTCCATGCGCATCTCCATCGCACGGCGTCCTTTCAGTGATGGGATGGAGATCACCGCGGTCCGTCCCATTGGTAAGGTCACTCTCGATGACTATAAACGATCAAACCTCATCAAGAAGAGGATTCTTGCGAATAAGCGGGGATTCCTCATTGCAGGCCCACCAGGATCAGGGAAGACCACGCTTGCCCAAAGTGTGGCCTCATTCCTGTCTGAGCATGAATTTGTCGTAAAGACCATGGAGGCCCCCCGAGATCTTCAGGTACCTGACCACATCACCCAATATACCTCACTCGACGGGAGTATGGAGGGGACAGCAGACATCCTTCTCCTTGTCCGGCCAGATTATGTTATCTTTGATGAATTACGGAAGTCTGAGCACTTCAGCATCTTTGCTGACATGAGACTTGCCGGTGTGGGAATGGTCGGGGTGATCCATGCTCTGGAGATCCAGGACGCTCTCCAGCGGTTCCTCACCCGCATTGATTTTGGGTTACTCCCCCAGGTACTCAACACTATCATCTTTGTGAACGAGGGTGAGATAAGCCGGGTCTGTGATCTTGATCTGGTGTTCAAGGTTCCTTCTGGCATGCCCGATGACCGCTCTATCAAACCAGTTATCGTGGTCAGGGACCATGAGACCGGTGAAGTGGTGGTTGAAGCGTTTAAGTACGACCAGGAGACTTTTGTCCTTCCCGTTGGAAGACCTGGGGAGGAAATGGCGAAGGTTCCAGGCCCGAAGGAGAGCGAGCGATTCTCCTGGAAGCTCTCTGAGAAAGAGATTCAGCGGGAGATAGGACGATTTACTGTCGGATATGTTGACGTCCGTATGCTCTCTGATAACAAAGCGGTGGTGTATATCGATGATAAAGATGTACCAGCAGCCATCGGTAAAGGGGGGAAAAATATCTCAGCGATCGTAAGCAAGCTGGGTATCGGGATCGACATCCGCCCGAGGACGGAGCTGGAGGAGCCCGCTCCAGAAGAAACCGTTCAGTTGGAGGGGGGGGTGCGTATCCGCATGGATAAGAAACAGCTGGCAATTATCGCTCCTGAACAGCGAGGGAAGATAGTGGATGTCTTCGCCGGGAAGGAGTACCTATTCACCGCAACGGTCAACGATGATGGGGAGATCCAGCTCTCCAAGAACAGCACCATTGCCCAAGAGATGCTCAGGCGGTCCGGCAGCGGTGAGACTATTAAATTGAGACCGGTGTGAGGACCGCCCACTGGTGATACCATGGTGGATGACGTAGAACGGGCTGTGGCAGAGAGGGAGTGCAGGGACCGGTGGGAACAGGTATTTCAGGTAAATCCTGGTAAGGGGGGGAAGTATTACCTGAATGTGGCATTCCCCTACCCCAGTGGAGCGATGCATGTTGGTCATGGGCGAACCTACACAGTTCCCGATGTGATTGCACGATTCTGGAGGATGCGGGGGAGAAAGGTCCTTTTTCCCATGGGATTCCATGTCACCGGCACCCCAGTGATCGGTATCTCCCGCAGGATCGCAAAGGGGGATGAAAAGACCATCCGGCTCTACCGTGACCTTTATCGGGTATCGCAAGAGGAGCTAAACCAGTTCACTGATCCGATGGTCATCGTCCGTCATTTCAGCGGGGAATATGAGCGGGTCATGCGATCCCTTGGTCTCTCCATTGACTGGCGTCGTCGCTTCATCACCGTCGATCCTCACTATAGCAAGTTCATCGAATGGCAGTACAAGCACCTCGGTGAAAAGGGATATGTGGTGAAGGGGATCCACCCCGTGAAGTATTGTCCGCAGTGTGAGAATCCGGTAGGAGATCACGATCTGTTGGAAGGAGATAAATCTGAGATCATCAAGTTCACCCTCGTGATTTTCAGGTACGGGGATGCGCTGATCCCCACTGCCACGCTCCGACCTGAGACAATCTATGGGGTCACTAATATCTGGGTCAATCCTGCAGTAGCCTATGTAAAAACCCGGATCGATAATGTCATTTATATACTCAGCCGTGAAGCGGCAGAGAAACTGCGTATCCAGGATCATACAGTGGAGATTATAGATGCGCTCTCCCCGGGGGCACTAATCGACCAGCGGGTCAGTCATCCACTTTGCGGGGAGATCACGGTCCTACCTGCTGAGTTTGTCGACCCCGATATGGGAAGCGGAATAGTGATGAGTGTTCCGGCTCATGCTCCCTTTGACTACATTGCCCTGCGGGATCTCCAGGAGAGAGGGATGTACCGGGAGATCGTTCCCATCCCCCTGTTGAGCGTGGAGGGGTATGGTGCCTGGCCAGCGAAGGACGCCGTTGAGCGGGCGCAGATAAACAACCAGCAAGACCCC
>JAJRCM010000150.1 GCA_028678965.1 Methanomicrobiales archaeon
GTGAGAGTATGTTTGTTCCCAGAACTTTCGGCGAGGATAACCGGAATGTCCTGGGAAGGAGCGACATTGAAACGAGATCTCGGTTCCCAGTCCCCTTTCGGAACAGCGAACCGATCAAAAAAACCCACCGAGATCGCGATGGTGAAACGCCCGCACATCAGTACAGTATCCAGTCTTTGCGTATGTGAATATTTCCCAGAAAATGGAGAGGAATGAGACCTCTCAGATGTACATTCGTGAATCCAGTGACGGTGGCTCCCGCCGGACCTTCTTGACAGCGAAGATCATATCTGATTGCTCAACAGCCTCGGCTTCCCTCCTCACTGCGTTCATACCTGCCTCTCTGCAGATGGCCTGCAAATCGGCTCCGGTTGCCTTCTCCGTGAGTCTCACAATCTCGTCGAGATCAACGTCCCGGTTCAGGGTCATCGGTGAGGAATGAATCCTCAGGATCTCTCGCCGTGATAGGGCGTCGGGCAAGGGTATCCCAATCATCCGGTCAAACCGGCCTGGCCGGAGCAATGCTGGATCCAGCATATCCACCCGGTTCGTTGCCGCCATGATACGGACGTCACCTCGGTTGTCGAATCCATCCATTTCCGCGAGGAGCTGCATCAGGGTCCGCTGCACCTCGGCACTCCCCGAAGTCCCATCATGGGTCCGCATGCTCCCAATAGCATCGAGTTCATCAATGAATACAATTGAGGGGGCCCGCTCCCGCGCAAGAGAGAAGAGTTCTCTCACCAGCTGCGCACCCTCTCCAATGAACTTGTGGACAAGTTCGCTCCCTGACATCCGAATGAACGTAGCTTTTGCTTGATGGGCTACCGCTTTGGCGATGAGGGTCTTTCCAGTGCCGGGTGGCCCGTAGACGAGGATTCCTTTTGGAGGTTCGACCCCGATACGTTGGAAGATCTCTGGTTTGGTGAGAGGATATTCCACCGACTCCCTCACTTCCTCTATTTCGCTCTTGAGACCACCAATTCGGTCGAACGTGACATCCGGCGACTCTTCCAGTTCCATTACCCTTACTCGGGAATCGTAGACATTCCCGATCACTTTGACGATAGAGAGTGCATTGTTGACCGCCACTTTTGTCCCCGGTTTGAGAACGGTATGCAGCTCATCGCTCACCTGGGTCAGATATTCTTGGTTATTCCCCTGCTGGCGGAGATATACTTCGCCATTCTCCATCATATCCACCACCGATGCCACGAAAAGCGGCATCCGCTTGAGTTGGGAATTCTCCCGTCGAAGCTGGTTGTTCTCTCGCTGGAGAGTTTCAAGTTTCATCTTCAGGTCGAGGACCTGAGCGGTGAGTTCCTGAACCTGAAGTTTCTGGATCTCGTTATTTGATCCGGATGAATTCACGGCGGTCTCATCCATGATATAATATGATTGATCGTTAAAACATTTATTAGGTGTGTTCTTGATAGTCAAGGCGCGAGGGATTGTAAAAGGGATTGGCCAGGGGGAGCTGCTGATAAGCCCGGAACCAATCTCCTTTCTTGGTGGGGTGGATCCTCACAGCGGGGTGATCATTGAGAAAGGGCACCCACTGTGTGGCCAGGGCATCGCGGGAAGGGTGCTCGTCTTCAGTCACGGGAAGGGATCCACGGTTGGTTCCTATATTCTGTATGCCCTTAAAAAGAACGGTAGATCCCCAGCGGCCATCATCAATGAAGAAGCAGAACCCATTGTCGCTGTCGGCGCTATCATGGCCGGAATACCGATGGTTGACCATCCTGAGGTTCCGCTGTATCGTTTGAAAAACGGGACCTTCACCACGGTTCGGGGGGATGAGGGAGAAATTCAATATGAGGGTGAACTGGAGAGAGAGTAGTGGCACCAATAATTCATTTGCCGCTCTTTATGCTGCCTGTGAGAAGGCAGGGTACGAGCTGATCCCGACAAAGACTCCAGAAGAGGATGTCACCTGCTATTCTCTTAACTCAATCAACGTTTCCTCTCTCCGAGATGAAATCGCTCACGCCACCTGCATCACCATTGCCGGAGGTCCTCATGCCACCGCCTGCTACCATGAAGTGGCATCTTTCACTGACTATGTTGTTGTGGGGGAAGGGGAACGAACCCTTCCTCGACTCCTCGCTTGTATTGAGAGTGGAGCGCGAGGGGTGCCCCCCGGTGTGGCGACAAAGGATACGTTTCACCCTGCAGAATATTGTGTGATCCTGAACGCATTCCCCCCCTTCAGCACTATCAAGGGATACATTGAGATAAGCCGGGGTTGTCCCTTTCACTGTGGTTACTGCCAGACCCCTCGGATCTTTGGACACCGAATGCGGCACCGGAGTATCGATACCATTGTACAATATGCTGCCCGGTACCGCGATGTTCGGTTTGTGAGTCCCAATGCCTTTGCCTATGGAACCAGTGGTCATCACCCCGATACACGCACCCTTGAGATTCTCCTCCGCAAGATTCGGGGACGGATATACTTCGGAACCTTCCCTGGCGAGGTCCGCCCCGAATGTATTATCCCTCCCATTCTCGACCTGGTGGTCCAGTACTGTGCCAATACGAAAATTCACTTCGGTGCTCAGTCAGGAAGTGATGCGGTGCTTGCCGCTCTCCGGCGGGGACACGCCACCTCACATGTTATCCAAGCTCTTGATCTCTGCCATGAGTACGGTCTCACACCGGTTGTCGATTTTATCGTCGGGCTCCCTATGGAGACCGATCAGGATCAGCGGGATACCCTCCGCATGATACAGTACGCTGCACGGTTTGGGCAGGTTCATGTCCACCGTTTCCTGCCGCTCCCCGGAACACCCCTCGCGCGGACTGTACCGCGATCACTACTCCCTGAAGTTGATCGGACCCTGGGGCGGCTCGCTTTGTCTGGTGCTCTTACCGGAACGTGGCGATACAGGGATACCATTTTGTAGCCGTCGATCAGATGTGTAACCATGATGAGTATCCTCCTCATCGCGGATCTCCACGGTACATTCGGGAAACTGGACTCATTTTTGGGTCTGGAACCCGATATGGTGGTTATTTCCGGTGACATCACTCACTTTGGCCCCATCGAGAGTGCGCTTGACGTCCTCTCACGTATCGATGTCCCCTGCTTTGTTGTCCCTGGAAATTGCGATCCACGCGGTATTCTTGAAGTGTTTGAGGAGTCGGATGCAGTATCGCTCCATGGTTCAGCCTTGACCATCGGGAAATTATCCCTTGCTGGCGTGGGGGGTTCAAATCCTACACCCTCTGGCTGTCCTTTTGAACTCTCTGAAGAAGAGATCGACACAATGCTAACCGCCGCCACTTCCATGATGGACCGGAATATGTACAATGTGCTGGTTTCCCATGCACCGCCCATGGGAGGGCTTGATCTCATCAATAACCATCACGTTGGCAGCAAGAGCATACGCAAGCAGCTCAAAAAATTTGACCTGGTATGCTGCGCCCATATCCATGAACAGCGGGGAATCGCAGATCTTGATGGAGTGAAACTGGTAAATCCTGGTGCAGCATCAGATGGGCATTGTGCGCTGATCCGATTAAATGAAGAGGAGAAGGATATCCAGATCGAGCTCAAGACTTTTTAGCGAGGAGTAATTCCAGATAGGAGAGAGGGATATGAGATCCTTCCACGCCTATCAATTCTTTAAGGTGGGAAAGCTCTGTTTCGGGATCGAGATTCTCTTCAGGTCCTGTCAGTTCAATCTCAACATACGTCCCGAGCCCTGTCACCTCATCAAGGCTGATGACCGCTTCCTTCAGGTGGTAGACCTCCCGCACCTTCATCACCTCGAGAACCGGGGAAAATCCCAATCGTTTCAGAACAATTTCAACGTTACCCGAGGGATCCACCACCAGATTTATTTCTTCTCTGGCTTTCAGCGTTAAGCCCTCTAGTTTAGGACCTTTATAGGTTACCGTACAGTCGTTACCGCTGTACCGTACCCTCAATGCCTCATCAGTTCGGGCAAAATCACGGACCGGGTGGGCGAAATAGATATCCCGCTGATGAAGAATCTCAGGTCCCGTTGCACCAATATCCCTTAGATGTTCACGCACTTTGGAGAATGAGGGGACATGGTATTTTCCTTCAATCTCCAGTGGAGGCTTATTCGCGAGAATCTCCATCTATCACCTCTCTTGGTTCACTTCTTATATCAAGGCAGGGGGAGGTAAAACGACAGAACCATTTTTAGATCGACCTTTGTTGTTTGTCCGTTAGATTTGTATAATTGAGCGTCCTACTGGCAGGCATCTGAAGTGAGGAAAATGGCAACCGATCCCGTCTGTTACATGGTGATTGATGAAGATAGAACAACCACTACCGCAACGTATAACGGTACGACCTATTATTTCTGCACTGCCAGCTGCAGGAGAAAATTCCTGGAGAATCCCGAGAAATATGCCAAACTGACAACAACAATTACAATCGATCCCG
This sequence comes from Methanomicrobiales archaeon, assembly GCA_028678965.1. Lineage (GTDB taxonomy): Archaea > Halobacteriota > Methanomicrobia > Methanomicrobiales > JACTUA01 > JAJRCM01. The sequence continues at coordinate 4,424 of JAJRCM010000150.1, forward strand.
GTGCATCCTGCTAACTGCAATCTCTTTCCTTTTTATTTCACTATTACACACATACCTTGCCTGAAGAGGTACTCTTTGACGGTATTGCTATCCCGTCTGTCGTAAATTCATGAACATCGCAACCATTATAAGGTCGGGAGAAGACCTTTCGCTGTTCGTTATAGCAGGGATGGTTCTTGAAATTTTCTAACAATGATATATCGCTCTTGCTGATTACCTTGTATGCGTGTCTCACTTGGCTGGATGTGGTACTCACCACAGTTGGTATTGAGCGGGGTGGGACAGAGCTAAATCCTTTCCTTTTCCCTGTTGTCCACATACCGGGGCTCTTTATATCCGTAAAGATGATTGGATTCGTTCTTATTGTGATACTGGCTCTTTTTTGCCGCTATTTCACGAGGAAAGGCGATTATGTGGTCATGAGCACCGCCTGCAGTCTGGGTATCATACCGGTGATATGGAACTTGGGTGCTCTTGGCTGGTGGTAATGGTTTCACCCGAAAAATGCCGATCCCAATTATCTAATCACCGATAAAAAAAAATGGCGCTCTCCCCTCTTTATTCCTCCCGTAAAGGGTGAAATTATCGATATTTTGGTAAATTATAAATCTCCCCGGTTCGACGTACTATACTCAAGGTGATGAAATGACAATAGCCAAGGGTGATGTGATCCGGTTACACTACACCGGCGATATCAACGGGAAGATATTTGATACCACTGACGAGCGTATCGCGAAGGAAGCCGATATTTTCAATGAATCCGCTACGTATGGTCCAATCACCATCTGTGTGGGGAACAAGCATGTGGTGCTGGGCCTCGATGAAGCGTTGGAGGGTGCCGAGATGGGATCTGAGACAACGATTGAGGTTCCACCGGGGAAGGCATTTGGTGCTCACGAAGATACCCTTGTGGAATCGATTCCCCTCACCAAGTTCCGTGAACCACCCCAAGTCGGAGGAAGGGTGCAGATTGAGAACCGTGAAGGAGTGGTTATCAACCGCATCGGTCGTCGCGCGGTGGTGGATTTCAACCATCCGTTATCTGGTAAAACGGTCCGCTATACCTTTACCATTCTCGAAAAAGTGGAGAGCACTGATGATAAAGTAAAAGGGGTGATCCGGTTGTACACCCAGCGTGAAATGGAGGTGTCCTATAACGAAGGTGTTGTTTCTATTACCCTCCCGGCTGGTATCCAGTATGAACGCCGATGGCACCTGTGGAGGGGAAAAGTCATCAGCGACATCTTTGCGACAATGAGCGAGGTGAATGAGATTATACTTCTCGAAATCTTCAAGCGCCCTGTAGAGGAGAATGTAACAGCAAAGAGCGATCAGTAACCTAACGCATTCGGTATCGGAGCAAGGCGGCAATGCCTCCCAGGGAGGCAAGCTGCATGCCTGGTTCGAAGGACGTGCTCAGCACATTGATTGTCGCCCTGATCCTCTCCCCTTCCTCCAGAAGTTTTTCTATGCTTGGATCTCTCAGTACACTATCTGCTACGAGAATCTGCTCAGCTGCTCCACACGTCACTGCCTCCATCACCTCAGCGGTGCCATAGGCAACCGCTTCCCCTCGTGCGATGCGAGTGAGGAACTCGGACATCAGAGTTACTTCCCTTTCCAGTTGGATATCACCGGCGATTCGCTCCAGCACTCCCTGCCCAATGACTTCCTGCACACCGCTCCGTCCAGTGCTCCGGGTCTCCACTGCCTGGCACCGTTCACGGATCTGGACTGCCCGTTCCTTGAGATATTTCATGAAGTCATCCTTGATGAAGCCAGGACCCGCAATCACGATAGGACCAGCTACCAATGCCAAGCGGGAACAAA
>JAJRCM010000151.1 GCA_028678965.1 Methanomicrobiales archaeon
CGAACCTCACGGAGAATGCTGAAGTCCGATGAAAGGAGACGGGCGATCGTCCGACCCTGGACATCTTTCATGTGCTGTGCGATGCTGAAGGGATGAGTACCTACGGTGTCAACTGAAGCCGGTGCATCCACCTTTTCTGTGATGAGTGGGGGCCGGCTATTCATAACCTGAGTATCACCTTCTATCGACTTGAACTGCTGATCCCTTCCCTCTCGCTGGTCGAATTGCTCCCGTACCAGCTCCGCTGGGACCTTATTTCGCAGAGCTTTGGTGATCTCCTTTCGGGACATCTCCTCGACGCTCCTTCCACGAGGGGAGAAGGCAACGTAATCGATATCAGCGACCTGCAGGAGTTCGCGGAGAATCAGGTCTCCTCCTCGGTCACCATCAAGAAATACCGTCGAGATCTTGGTCTCGCAGAGTTGAGCAATGGTCTTTGGAACCCGTGTCCCCTCAACGGCAACCGCATTCTTGATGCCGTACCGTAGGAGATTGATGACGTCCGCTCTCCCCTCCACAATGATGATTGCATCAGATTCAAGTGTCGTTGGACCTGCCGGTATCTTCTCCTCCCCTAATTCCACCAGTTTCTCGATCCGTATCGCATCCCGCACCTGGTCGAGCAATTCAACGGTATCGATGGGTGTATCCTCGAAGGATTCGAGGAGGAGCTCCTTCGCCCGTTCAACGATCTTCCGTTTCTTGGTGACCCTGATATCTTCTATCCGGTCAACCGTTACGTGGGCAATGCATGGGCCCACCCGATCGATAGTTTCAAGAGAGGAAGCAAGGACAGCCGTCTCGGCCCGGTCGAGCGATGAGGAGATGAGTATTTCTCCCCTGGTTTCACCCTTTTTACTCTCAATTTGGACATCGATTCGCCCTACTCTCCCTGTTCGTTGGAGATCGCGAAGATCCATGTCCTCCCCGAGCAGGCCTTCCGTTTGCCCAAATATCGCTCCAACTACATCGGATTTGTCGACAACCCCCTCAGTGTGGAGATAAATATGAATGAGGTACTTCGTTGTATCAGATGAATCCACGGTTTCAAGCCCCCGTCTAGGAAATGGAGATGAGTATGCATCATGATATCGCCCCATATAGTAGGGCAGCTATAGAGTCTCATTCGCATTACTTAAAGTAGGCGCCTGATTGGGTCATAGGAACGTACATCGGATCTATCACTATTGAGGATACGCCAGAAGATACTCTATCACAAATAGTCCTATCTCAAATACATGAGCGATACGCTGCGAATAACCTTTTAAGCCCCATCATGTTCTGTCACACCTGGAATGGTGTGGTACTTCATGGATAACGGACACATGCATCCGTACCATCAACCGTACCCTCAATTCCCGGTCTTTTCCAGGCTCTGTTCAATAAGGGGGATGATCTCAGCCTTTGTCGTTCCCACAAGGAGCACCTTCTTGGTTGTGGACATCTGTCCTTCGGTGATACGTATCGATGCAGGACTGACCTTAAAGAACCTAGCACATCGCTCCACCAGTTCACGGTTTGCCCTTCCCTCCGTGGCAGGCGCACCGAGGCTGCAGTGGAGGACCTTTCTCCATGAATTATAGGAGGAAAAAAGAACCGGATGTTTTGATCCTGCGGTCACCATCACCCCGATGATAACGCCCTCAGGGGTCTCTGTGACTGCATCGGCGATAGTTCCCATGGAACACCGAGAATGTTGCCCGGCACTAACAAACATGGATCATCCGTGGCGTTCTGCCGTCCGTCTCCCGTTTAACGCCCTCGTGCCGGGCAGTGCCTGTCGCACAATCGGGTTGTCCCGTAGATCATGCAGGGCTGGTGCCCATATTCACCCGGGGACCTATGAATGCGCTGTATCGGCACCATCTTCCATGGATCATGAAGGTATATAACCTCTCCCTGCATACCAGCGTCCCCTTTGTTCCAGGAATTCTCCCTGGTCATAGACACGGATACCGTCCATAATCACGCTATCGGGAAATATTCCCTGCATACCTTCAAATGGTGTCCACCCGCAACGACTGTGAAGGTGTTCAGCATTGATAACGGTCACCTCCGGTCTGAAGAGGATAAAATCCGCCCTGCAGCCCTTGCTGAAACCGGAGAGAGGAATTCCCAGGATCCGTGCAGGGGTATAACTTGTTTTCTCAGCGATTGACGAAAGGGTAATGTCGCCTTTAAGGGCTGAGTATACCAGCAGAGGGAGCATAGTTTCCACGCCAGGGATACCCGCAGGTGCCTTGTCGAAGGAGGTCTGTTTCTCGGACATGGTGTGGGGAGCATGATCTGAGGCAATCACCGGGATGTGATCCCAGCGTGACCAGAGTTCCCGTCGTACTATCTCCTTCCGTAACGGGGGATTCACCTTGCCCCTCGCATCGTTTCCATCAAAGTGTTCAAGAGAGAGAAAAAGATGATGGGGTGTCACTTCAAAACTGGAGAGAGCAGTGTCGATAGCATGGGGAGCGCTGAGATGACAGAAATGCAATCTGACTTCCTTAACACTCCTCTCTATGGAACGAACGAGCTCCGTTTCACGGTCGATTGATCGCAGGATATCATGCTCTTCAAGAGAGAGGGCGGGACGGTCTGGAGCCGCTTCGGCATGGAGCGTGGCTGTCGCTCCCAGGTTCCCAATGTTCTGGAGAATCCCAATGAGCTGGCGGTAGGGCACCGGTTCGCTGGATGTGGAGGGTGATGTGAAGATTTCACCAAAGGCCATCGCACCAGCTCTCCACAATGCCTCCAGGTCAGTTCCCAGCACGGCACCGGCATTGATGGCAAAATGGCAACACGAGGCACGCATCGCCTCTTCCACCCGTGCACGATAGCGCTCTGGGGTGAGGAGGGGTGGATCGGTATTTGGCTGATCCACTACTACCGTTACCCCCCCGGCGAGGGCACTCATGCTCCCGCTCTTCCAGGTTTCCTTCTGGGATTGCACGCCATCTCTCATATGGACATGCATATCAACGCCACCAGGGAGACAGATCATAGTGGTACAATCTATTGTTTCATGTGCCCTGCCTGAAGCCCCGGCGTGATTCACCAAACCCTTCTTTACACTGATGTCCGTCCGGCCACCCTGGGGAAGGGTAACATTCTTCAGGATGAGATCTAGCATACCCTGGGCACCGGGTCCCCAACCGGTGGTTCAATAAACCGTTCCCCACCGACCCTTGTCCGCATAATCACCCGCGATCCCGCCACCACTGTCCCGACAAGTGCAGCATCATGCCCGTAGTGGTGGCTTCGTATCGCCGCGAGTATCTCTTCTGCGTCCTCTCTCGCCACCCCCAGGATCACCTTTCCTTCATTCGCCACTTCCAATGGATCAATTCCCAGCATGTCTGCAGCGCTCCGCACACTTTTCCTGACGGGGAGGGATTCTTCCTCAATCAGTACCTGCACGTTACTCTTCTTCGCCATCTCATTCATCGCACTGGCGAATCCCCCCCTCGTAGGATCTTTCATGGCATGAACCTCTCCTGCTTCCAGGGCAGTTTCGACCAGTCCCCAGAGAGGGGCAATATCGGATCGGATCTGTTCGCCCAGGTCGAACCCCTCGCGGAAAGTAAGCACGGAGAGTCCGTGGTCACCCAGTGTCCCGCTCACAATGATCTGGTCCCCCGTTTCGAGCCCGCTATCCCGAACAATCTGGGTGGCGACTCCAATACCCGCTGTATTGATCGCGATACCGTCGAGAGCTCCTCGTTCCAGTACCTTGGTATCACCAGTCACCAGATTTGTCCCTGATTCTTCCAGGGCTTCATTCATGGATCGAACAATCTGCTCCAGGATAGCGACATCAAACCCTTCCTCGATGAGGAGACCGCAGGAGAGGGCGATGGGTTTCCCCCCCATCACCGCCAGATCATTGACGGTCCCGCAGACAGAAAGGCGGCCAATATCCCCTCCTGGAAAAAAGAGCGGGCGGATAATGTGGCTGTCGGTAGTAAACACGATATTCGTCCCATTGATGGGAATCACCGCTCCATCGTCCATCGCTTCCAGGCCAATCCCTCCCGCATTCGTGCGGGTTAGGTGGGAGAAAATCCGCTGCAGCAGCTCGCCCATCACTTCTCCGCCAGCGCCATGCATCAGGCTGACCTTCATGTCTCCTCGAGATCGATCTCTATCGTGGTCACTACGATCTCCCTGCCTCTCACCAGGTCAGGGAGTGACCCGCACCTGGGGCAGACAAAGATTTCCTTTCCTTCATACCCGCACGGGCACCGTGCAAGACGAGCGACTTGATGACAGGAGAGATCGGCACCCTCAAAGAGGGGATCGTTACCAACGATGGCATCGAACAAAAATTTCACCTGCTCCGGGTTGGCCATCGCCATCTCTCCTACGTCCACATGTATCGTTTTTACCCGCTCTGCTTGATGTTCCTCCGCCGTCCTCTTTGCGGTCATGTAAATGTCATACGCGATGCCATATTCGTGCATCATTCCTCCATTGCAGCGTACACCTGTTTAAACAGCTCGCGGGTCTCCAGCCCCTCCTGACGATCCAATCGCTGAATGGCAAATCCCACATGCACCAGGACGAAATCTCCGATCTTGACATCCACAAGGTCAAGATGCACCTCCTGTTTGAGGTCGCCGTAATCAACAACCCCGATATTTCCTTCCTTTATCTCAACAACCTCTGCAGGTATGGCAATGCACGTATACCCTCACCTCGAAGAGCGTTTCCGGTCAAAAAATCACTCATTCACAAACGCCGGGAAGGAGATTTGAACTCCTGAGGTGCTGCGCACCAGTGGCTTTCAAGGCCACCGCCTTTCCGGACTAGACTACCCCGGCTCTCTGTGTACTGTGGGAGCGGAAAGAAAAAATAGATTGTTATGACAGCTTCCGAAGAGCTATAACGCAGAGCATGGCGAAAATAGCAAGGAAAAGGGGGAGAGGGGTCGCTTCGGTTGGTGTGGTTCCCGCTTCGAACAACCCGGCACAGGTGGTGCAGGGTTCGATAGTGCGAGCATTCTCCACGGAGAGGGTCACTGTAGCGCGATCATCGTACCGGTCCGGGTAGATCTTGAAGTAGATGGTCCCACCTGAGACGGCAAGTGTTACTTCCTCTGCAGCGGTCCCCCGCACATTGATTTTTTTCTGTGCCCCGGTCTCATCGATGTATTCCATCACCCAGTCAACACCCTCGCTGGTGTATGCCCGCATGACTCCCTGACCAGAGGTAACTCTGAAAAACGCCGGTTCATTTCGTGATGCTGGCATCGTTGCCGTTGTTGGTGCCGGTAGTGTGGTGGTCACCGTTGTTGGCTGCGTTGTCTGAGAGAGGGGGATCGCATTATACTTGACCGTCCACCGATAGCTAGTGTTATCTATCAAAGTGACGGTATACATTCCATCATCGGGAATAGGAATCTCCGTCTCGAACATCCCTTCTGTTGAGGTCTTGATGTATTCGGGTCCAAACACAATCGTGCCCCCCTTTTCCACGCTTATTCGGAGCCCACTATCGCCAATTGTCGATATACTCCCGCTGATAATAAGGGAGCCATCGAACGGCTGGGTGAGTGGTGCAATGAGGGAGATCTCATTTCGCCGGTCTATCACATCCACAAAAACCCACTCCACAGATCCAGATCCATAGGGATAATCATTTTTTTCCATTATCTCGATTTTATAGGTCCCTTTCTCCAGATTTCCGGCATTAAAACTGGTGGTGAATACCCCTCCTTCCTGTATCGTGATATCCTTTTCATCAATGAGGCCAATGGCTCCCACCTTCGACAGTGTAATGGTGGTAGAGAGACCACTGGGCAAATTGCTAGATCCATTGATGGCTATCGTATCACCGGCACTCACACTCCTGGGAACCGATAACGTTACAATGTACGCGTGTGCTGCACCTATGAGCAGGCAGGAACAGAGTAGCAGGAACACGATCTTTTTCAGCGACATGATCAATAGGTAAGATACTGATGGTATTTGAAGAATGTGAGAGACCGGTAGCGGCCTGGAGAAACCGTGAGTTTTATCGCGGTAAAAAGGTCGAATGCCTCACTATTATACTCCGAACGGGTGGGTGCAGCTGGGGGCAGTGCCTGATGTGCGGGTACCGTCATGAACGGTATCCTTTTCGTGATGAGGAATCCCTCACCCGCGGGATTACCTCGCAACTGCGGTGGGTTCACGACAGGTATCGAGATGAGGGATATGACATGGTCAAGATATTTACCTCGGGGAGTTTTTTTGACCGCGAGGAGGTTCCTTCCTATGCACGGGATGAGGTTGCCCGGTTATTCAAGGGGAAGCTCATTATCGTTGAATCCAGGCCGGAACATATCTATCCTGAGGTCATCGAGGAGTTTATCGCAACAATAGATACGAATCGATGGGATCCACCTCTCTATGTAGCAATTGGTCTGGAGACGGCGAATGATGCCATCAGGGATAAATCAATCTGCAAGGGATTCTCCCTGAATGATGTCAAGGAGGCCACACAGAAAATTCATGCGGTGGACGCCGGGGTGAAGGCGTATCTGCTGATGAAACCGCCATTTCTTACTGAACAGGAGGCGATCGATGACATGGTCACGTCCATCGAGGCCTGCAGACCGTGGGCGGATCTCATCTCCATGAATCTCTGCACGGTCCAGAGTAGAACACTGGTTGAATGGTACTGGAAAAGGATGGCCTACCGCCCCCCCTACCTGTGGAGTGTCCTGGAGGTGCTGCAAACAGCAGGTGATCCTATACTCTGTGATCCAGTTGGCGGAGGGACACCACGAGGTCCGCACAATTGTGGGACGTGCGACCGGGAGCTCGTTGAGGGGATACGAACCTATTCTGAAACCGGCGATAGGGATCTGATCCGGAACCTTGCTGCCCGGGAATGCCCCTGCAAAGAAGAATGGCAGTTTATACTGCGAGAGGAGAGACCCTACTGCGCTCCTCTTACCCGCTGATCTCCCGTTCCTGTATCTCGAGTTGTTTTGCCAGGAGCGGGAAGAAAGTGCCGGCATCGCTCACAATCCCGATCGCCTGCATGGTGCCCCGATCCATCAATTTCGTCACAGCTGAGGGATTAATATCCACGCAGATAGTCTTCACATAGGAGGGTAGGCAGTTCCCTACGGCAATGGAGTGCAGGAGTGTTGCCACCATCAACACCATACCACACCCTTTCAAGTGAGCCCTTATCTCATCCTGCGCCTGGATTGCATCGGTGATCACATCGGGGAGCGGACCATCATCACGGATAGAGCCGGCGAGGATGAAGGGAATGTTGCGGTGCACACACTCATACATGATACCGCTCGTGATGATCCCTTTCTCTACCGCTATCCTTATCGATCCGGCACGGATTATTTCGCTAATCGCATACAGATGATGTCGGTGCCCGCCGCTCACCGGTTTACCGGTGGCGATGTCCATTCCTAATGAAGTGCCCATGAGAGCATATTCTATATCATGGGTAGCCAGGGCATTGCCGGCAAAGAGGACATCGAGATACCCCTTCCGTATAATCTCCGCGACCGCTTCAACCGCCCCCGTATGAATAATTGCTGGACCCCCCACTAACCCAATCTTCCCCCCGCGTTGTTTGAGATCGATGATCTCCTTTGCTATCTGGGCAATGAGGGTTTCACTGGGGCGCTCCGATGATACCGTCCCGTGCATGAACTCAAACGCGGTCTGCTCCCGCGGCCGTTCAGGAGGCACCACACGGACACCGTTCTCTCCAATCACCACGGCGTCACCACGCCTTATTTTAGAGAGAGTTCTGCAGTATGCCCTGCTCTCTTTTTGATCCACCACAATCAGGCTGTCCATTTTGATGTCCTCTACCGGCAGCCATCTCCCCCCGTACTTGACGAAAGTGGAGTGGTTGGTGGTGGAATAGAACCCCTTTGGCATAATGCGATCACCTTCAGCAGGAGCCAGATCAATATCAGCCACCTCCAGATCCCGCGCCCCAAGCCGGTGGAGTTCGCTGATGATGAGAACTAGCTTCTTTTCATCATCAGCACAGACCCGGAGTCTCGCATAGCTGGGATCAGTCTTTCGTTTCCCGACATCGAACTCCAGAATCTCAAAATTACCTCCCATATCCATAATTTTATCAAATACCCGGGTCATGATGCCCGAATCAATGACATGGCCCTCAAGTTCGATCTCATGGGATGACTGCATACAGCTACATCGGCGATGAACATTTATATGATTTCGCTCCGAAATCCCCTGTGAAATGCCCCTTTCAGGCCATTAAAGGATGGAAGTGGATTATTTTCTAATAAATGACCAGGGAAGGTTCGGTAAGCTTTTCAGGAGGTACTATTCCCTTCCGCACAGGATACGCTGAACGGCGCTTAAATCTTCACGGGTATTGATGTTGTACGCAAGGTTGGAATCAGGGATGAGAAGCCGGAGTTCGTCCTGAGATTTACCGATATGGGCACCCGTAAGGATATTGACCCCGGCAGCACGGGCTCTGACACCATCTACGGTCTCCTCGTATCCTCCCATCTCTCCCTGGTGTCCCCGAAGATACCAGGGTACCCATGTTGAGCAAGCTTCCTTCCTGGATTTCTGGTACTCTGAGAGGATGGTATGGAGGATTGGAGCTTGCAGACAGGGTATATCAGCAACAGAAGTGAAGAGGGGTTCGCTTTCTTCGAGCTCAAGGACCGTTTCGATGATATCCTCAACATATCCGCTGCCGGTTGCTGTCAGAAAATCAATTCCCTGGACATGGCACCAGTTGCGGGTGAAGGGTGTCTGCGGGGTCAGCACCACCACCACGTCAAATTCTGCGAGGAGGAACGCGTCAATCACATAGGAAATCATCGGCCGCCCGCAGATGGTGACCATGGGTTTCTCCCCCATGTTGAGGCGGGATCCGGCACCTCCTGCCATGATCAGGGCAAGCATGCACGCATCGCCTCTATCAGCTGGTGATTCTCCTCCCTTCTCATGACAGCGACCCGTATACTTCTAGGAAGGCCGAACGAGGTGCAATCACGAATGAGAATCCCATGCCGCACCATCTGGTCAGCGAACTGATGGGCGTTCACTAGCAGGTGGATGAGGAGGAAGTTTGCCTCACTCCGTTCAACCTGCACCCCAAGATTCCTGATTTCCTGAAAGAGCCATGCTCGCTCCTGAGCGATACGCTGACGGGACTCCTCCAGACGATCGTACTGCCGGAATGCCTCGAGCGCATAGGCTTCAGCCACGGTATTTACCGTCCAGGGTAGTCGTACCGCCTCAATCCGGGCAATCAATTCTGGATTCCCGAAACCATAGCCAAAACGGAGACCAGGTATTGCGAAGGACTTGGTCAGAGAAC
>JAJRCM010000152.1 GCA_028678965.1 Methanomicrobiales archaeon
ACGAGCTGCACTCCGCAGTGGGAAGCAGCGGCCGGAGGACCGGGATAACTCCCCGGTCACAGAGTTCGGTCATGCACGACTCCATCTCGGCATCATTCTCCCCCAGTCCCACAATGACGTTGCTGAAGACATGGTTCTCTCCAAAGAGCGTGACCGATCGATCCAGCACTTTCCACATCAGATTGCGATCGAGGCCAGGGCACATCACCTGGAAGAGTCGGTCGGTGGCGGTCTCGATATTGAACTTCACCTCTGCCACCCCGAGGTTGTGAAGGTGTTCCGGTGTCTCGAGTCCAGGGTAGATGGAGACACCGATGGGGAGACAAAGGGGTTGCACCTCGCGGATCAGGGCAAGGGTGAGTGTCTCTTCCTGGCTTACCTCTTCCGCCACCCCGCTGGTAATAGCGATCCCATCGATGCGATCCTGGACTTCACGGATCCGGTCGGCCAGCTCCTCTACGGACTTCACTCGTCCCTGCAGCCGGGGAACATTGCAGTACCGGCAGCGGTAGATGCACCGTTCGCTGATGGTCACGTACGCCTGGCGGGGGCAGTGGAGGGCTACACCCTCCAGCCTTCCCTCGATAGCCATCCTGTCCATCAAGAGGACAGCCCTGCCCTGGCCGTGGTGGACTATCTCCACAGGACTCTCCTGGCTCAGTGAGAGCCGTACCCGCTTCCCTCCCTGGCTGAAGAACACCGATCCCACTCCGCCTGCACCAGGTCCTGCCGTGGAGTGTGCGATGTACCCCTCAAGTGGCTTCCCTGAGACCCTGACGTTCCCACGGGCAAGGAGAGCTGCCTTCAGTTTCACCCAGTCCATAGGTCGAGTGCCTCCTCAAACCTGGTGTAGAAGGGGAGAGCAGCCACGGCACCCACACTACCTCTTCCCTCAATAATCAGGTGGAGCGAGGGATCCTGGAGGGACTCAAGATCCACCGGGCTCACCTGGCCACGCTTCACCCGCTGTCCGAAGGAAAGGAGTCCGGAGGGATCGAAGCCGGTGTAGGCTGCCATGCCGGTGTGGGGGGAGAGGGTATACGCCTCAAGCAGCGAGCGGAACCGGGCAATCAGACGGTCAGGGTCAGAGGTGGCGAACTCACAGACGGTGCTTACACAGTTCTTGGTCCGGAACGCAACCGGGAAGAGCTGGACAATAGTGTGGGAGAGGTAGCGGGTGCTCTCATCCACAACTGCCCGTGCGATATTGTGAGCTAAGGTCCAGGTGGCCCCTGCCTCTGGGGTGTCGGTATCGTCAATACCAATCAGCACACGTTCCCTGCGGGGGAGCCAGATGGTGGCACCGGCAACTTTTCCCCCTCCTGATTCATCGCACCGGGAACGGAGCACACCACGGGCAGTGGCACGGCAGATACTCGCTCCAACTCCTCCGCCTCCCATTCCCAGGTACTCCACCATGATCTCATCCGCAGTCACCCCGACCCCAGAGATCCCGGCAGGAAACCGGGAGCCCTGGAGATCGAGGGTTACGCTGCCTGGAACGAGGAGATAGCGGGAACTACCCCCCACCATACGGGCGTCTTTCACGAGGGGGCTTTGGGTGTAGTGGTGCATCGCCCACATGGCACCCCCCACGCAGTCGAAGAGCTCGATGAGCTCCACCTGCGCCCCCTCCCGGTCAGCGACCGCAAGGATCTCAGGGTAGGTGATGGTGTATGGGTCAGTAAGGTTCATCATATCCCCTCTCCAGGTCAGTCGTTATTTTCGCCGGGACATTTTTATTAACGAAATAATCGTTAACAATTTTATCGTTGATAAACGTATGGTTTCTCCCTGTCGAGAGAAGGGATCCTTATGATACTAGGCGCCGTTTACCTGGTAGGATTAGAGAATGTTAGGCCTCATCAATTTGCGCTGAGGCACCCCTCTGTTCCTTGCCGGTGGAGTCGTTCTCTTGTCGATCTTATTCTCCCTACCCTGCTGATAGCGCTGGATGAAATATCTTTTCTGTGGCACACGAGTCTCTCCAGGCACGGTCGATTGAACATTCTTCTGGAGTAGTATAGAGTAGAGGGAGCACCGGGTGTTTATATCCTGTCCCCGTCGTCAGACGCAGCAGGGAAGTGAGAACCAACCCTTTCGTCGAAAATGGAAAAAGGAGATGTGGGTGATAGATACGCCCGTTAAATCTTGAAGAGGTCGTGGAGCTGGATCTGGAACGGGCCGAGTTTTCCACCGTAGTTACCGGCACTGATACGCTTCACGCCCGGGACCCCGCAGGCAGCCTCAATACCTTCCATCATGGCCTTCTTGACACAGTGAAGATCCAGACCATCAATCACAATCTCAAAGACATAGTTGATGCCAGGTGGGATCTTGGTGGCAGGAACTTTGTCCTTGAGAGAGGGACAGTACTCATCATTGGTACTGGCGTTCATGAACTTGTACTTGTGACTCCCCACTTTGGACCCGCTGGCCACAATACCGCCAGGGAATGAGGTGATGGCCCCCTCCAGCTCATCGATCGCTTCCACCGCAGCCTCGGCCCCCATCAACGCCGACATCTGGTTATCGGACATGACAAGGAAATTGCCACCGGCGACCCCCTTCACCACGCCATACTCTTCTTCACAGATGAACTCTCCACCCATGATGGGAATAGCCCAGCAGTCGCGGTCGCCGACCTTGACCTGGTGTTCGTAGCCATCCCCAAAGAAGTGGAGCTTGACGGGTAGCTTCTCCTCTGCCGAGGGAATCCCGTTGAAGACCGCAGCAGTGGGGGCGGTGAGCACACATTCCGCGATCCGCTCAACCATCTGTTCTTTCAGCTTCTTCTTGCTGGGGTTGCAGACCATGATGGCATACCCAGGCCTCCAGTCCGGTGTCCGATCGGTGGGAACGTAGTAATCGATCCCCGCTTCAGCCGCGCACCCGATGCAGGAGGTGGCAAACCCGGTCGCTTCCATGGCGATCTTGTGAGCCCAGGTCTTGGTCACCGCCGTGATAACGGCCATCGATGCCCAGCAGGGAAATGCTTCGGCAAACGTATCCTCAATAAGTACTCCATTTATCTCCATGTCATTTCACCTCTTTTTCCTAATTCGCTGAATGGGAAGAATAAATTTGTTATTTATTGCATCAGGTATGGGTCATGTGAGGTAATGTATCGTACGGGCAATTATAAAACCATTAAATCTGGTCCGAAAGTACAATATTTCTCTTTTATTTGAAGAATTTCAATACCTTTATCTACCGACCTAACCCACTTTTTTATTGATCGATTTTAAATCGATGAATCTGGTGCGTGATTGCATGGCATTTGCAGTGCATATCAACATGGATCGCTGTACCGGCTGCAATAACTGTGTGGTTGCCTGCCCGGTCAACGCACTTGAGCTTCACACCGTAGATCCGGTCACCAAAGACAAGATCTACAAGGTCAAGGATGGGAAAGCCATCATCCTTGACTTCAAATCGGAGCTCTGCGCAGGATGCGGTGTGTGCGTTGAGGCATGCCCATACGATGTGATAAAGCTGGTCGGACCTTGGGAACTCAGGTCCAAACCTCAAGCGACAGGAGCAACGGAGTGAGTGTAAAGCATGACATTGTTTCCAAAATTTTCCAAGCGGGTTGATTACCAGCGTGATGGCACGAAGGTAATCATGGAGCAGAAGCTCCTTCAGACTGTGAACCACCTCATTCTGAACTCAGATATCTGTACTGCCTGCGGTATCTGTGTGGAAGCATGTCCCGAAGAGGCCATCAAGCTTGGTCTCGTTGGGGCGGTTCGCAGGGGAGCGGTGGACTACGCTGCTCCGATTGACATCGATGAGGTGAAGTGTTCCTACTGTGGCGTATGTGTCATCATGTGCCCCTTCAGTGCACTAACCCTCAAGGTCGATGGTGAGGAACGGCTGACCATCATTGAGAAAGAGGGATTTCCGCAATATGACCAGGTCTCCAAGGTCGATGATGAGAAGTGTATCAAGTGCCTGATCTGCGAGGAAATCTGCCCGCGGGATGCAGTCAAACGAGAGGTCGAGCTGTACGAAGGTGTCTCCAAGGAAGGCAAGGAACGGCAGCTCGCCATCAAGACCAAGACCACGTTTAAAGTGGATATGGAGAAGTGCACTGCCTGCGGCATCTGCAGCTATCTTTGTCCGGCCATCACCGTGAAGAGGAAGGCCTACACCGCAGAGAACGGAAAGGTCGAGGCCGTCTCTGATCCGAAGACCGGCCTGCCCTGGGACGAGTCCAAATGTGACGCGTGCAAGGTCTGCGTGGAAGCCTGCCCCGAAGAGTGCATCACGGTAGAGCGGGAAGTGGTGAGCGACAAGATCGAGGGCAAGGTCAATATCAACGAGGACCTGTGCTGCACCTGTACCTGGTGCTCGAAGAACTGCCCGACCGAAGCAATCACCGTCGAAAAGCTCTTCGATGGCGAGATCGAGTTCTTCCCCGAGAAATGCCCGTCGGGATGCTCCACCTGTGTCGAAGTCTGCCCCTGTAACGCCATCTACCTCCCCACCCCGCCCAAGGCCGCTGACCTCCACGGGCAGCAGGAAGCGAAGATTGCGGTCAACAAGGACTTCTGCATCTATTGCGGTGCCTGTGTGTATGGCTGCCCAGGTGAAGATATCATCGTCCTGAAACGGAGCGGTATCCGAATCAAAGGAAAGGAGACCGACCTTTTCAACAAGATCAAGGAGAAGCTCTTCACCAAGCGGACCTCCAAGGTCAGGGAAGAGGTAACACCGGGCCAGGTGTCGATCAAAGTACTGGAGAAAGCGTGAGGTATCAGCATGGCAAAGGCAAAAGGTTATTCAGACCCGAAAATGGAAGCGAAACTCAAGGACCGGTACTTCTACCGGACCGACAGTAACGCTGAGTTCAGCAAGAATGTCCGGGACATCAGCCGCACCATCTCGCATATGTGCTACCAGTGCGGTACCTGCACCGGCTCCTGCCCATCCGCACCCCGTTCATCGTATCGAATCCGTCTCTTCATGCGCCGAAACGTGCTCGGGATGGAAGAGGAAGCCCTGACCGATCCCGATCTCTGGCTGTGCACCACCTGCTACAGCTGCACAGACCGATGCCCGAGGGACATTGCCCCTACTGATGTGATCATGGCGATGAGAAACCTCGCCTGGAAGAGGAAAATCGTCCCGGTCAATTTCCTGAAGACCGTCCAGGCAATCTATACCACCGGTCACGGCGTCCCCAATAACGATGTGAACCGTGCTGCCCGGGTAAGGCTGGGAATGGAGAAGGAACCGCCAACGGTCCATCGGTACAAGGAATATCTTCCCGGGATTCAGAAGATTCTCGACCACTACGGCCTGAAAGACCAGGCTGACAAGATTGTCGCGGAGGCAGAGAAACATGCATGACTATGCGTTCTTCCTGGGATGTATCGCACCCAACCGCTATCCCGGGTGTGAAGCAGC
>JAJRCM010000026.1 GCA_028678965.1 Methanomicrobiales archaeon
AAAAGGATATTGACGGGCTCATTGCGGCATTGAAGGATTCTCATGCGGATATCCGGGAATCTGCCGCCCGTGCTCTCGGAGAATGCGGGGATCCGGCAGCTATCGCTGCTCTCATTCGAGCAACCCACGACAAATCTATAGGGGTGAGAACCGCTGCCCGCCACTCACTCCTTGCCCTGGGTTGGAGATCCGATGTTGGGGAAGGTGGAGGGAAACCAACAGAACCTATCATCGGTACAGAAGGGGAACGTGATGTTCTGAAAGGATTGGGATCCCGTGCCATTGCACCAATCCGACAGACACTGAGTGGAGCGGCATCAGGCCTGCGCAGCACCCTGTTCCGACCGGATGTAGAGACGCTCAGGGAGCAAGGGAGGGTGCAAGAACTCATAGGATTGCTAAAGCATCGGGATCCCAATGTACGGGAAGCCGCGAACCGGGCACTGGGGGAGTGCAGGGATCCGGTAGCAATCGAACCACTTCTCCAGTGCCTCACCGACCTTGATATCAATGTTCGGGCAGCTGCCTCTCAGGCACTTGCCACTCTGGGCTGGAAGCAAGAGGATGTTCCTACTCCCGAACAGCCAGAAGATCGAGCGAAATTTTTTATCAGGAAACGGCACTGGGCTGATCTGGAGGGCATGGGAGACGCAGCGGTAGATCCCCTCATCCAGGCACTCACTGACAGGGATACGTATGTCCGATGGCGAGCAGCGAGAGCTCTGGGGAGATTGGGCAATCCCCGGGCATTCGAGCCACTCCTTCGTGCACTTAAGGATGATGATGCGGGGGTGAGAAAGGGGGTTGTCTTTGCCCTGGAGAAATTCGGGGGTGAGGAGGTACTTGAGCTGCTTCTCCAGATCCTGGGGGACGGTGATGAACAGGTCCGGCTCCGAGCCGCAGTGGCACTGGGGAGGATGCGGGACCAACGGTTTATCGAACCACTTATTGGAAGATTGCGGGATGAACTGGAGGATCCTGATGAGCACGTGCGGGTGATCGCGGTCAGGATACTTGGAGAGCTGGTTGATTCCAGGGCTGCTGCGGCGATCATCGGTGCTCTCAACGATCAGAGCGGGATGGTGAGGGAAGCGGCAGTAGGGGCACTCTCGCGGCTGCGAATGGGAGCGATCGAACCCCTCATCACAGCATTTACTTCAGAAGGGGATCATGAAATACAGGAGGGTGCGGTCGCGGTGCTGGGTAGAACGGGCACTTCAGCAACCGGCTCACTGATCCTTGCACTCAAAGAAGGAGATCCGAGTATACGGCGAGGGGCAGCGCTGTCCCTGGGAATTATAGGTGAATCCCTCGCAATTGATCTTCTCCTCCCAGTACTGGAAGACCCCGATCAGGGTGTCCGGGAAGCAGCTGTCAGGGCTTTGGGATTGATAGAGGATCAAAGAGCGGTCGATCCTCTTCTCACAGCGGTCGAAGATATCGATCCTGGGGTGAGGAGGGCAGCGGTCCTGGCATTGGGCAGGCTCCGCAATTCTAAAGGGGTTGAGCCCCTGATCAGGGCGCTCGGATCTGAGGACCCGGAACTTCGCTGGCGTGCAGCTGAAGCACTCGGAGGGATCCAAGATCCCCGGGGAATTGAGCCCCTGCTGGGAGCACTCAAAGACGAGAGTGAGGTAGTCCGCCGGACAGCGGCAAGAGCCGTGGGAGAAATTGGAGATCCTGCGAGTATCGATCGCCTGCTCAAGGTCATGGAAGACCCGGATGATCACATCTGTGAGTATGCCGCAGATGCCCTCTATCGTATCGGCATTCCCGCTATTGGCCCGTTGGTTGAAGCATTCACGGATCGGAATGCTCAAGTGAGACGCTATGCTGCAGCGATCCTGGTGAGGATAGGTAAACCAGCGGTTGAACCACTGATCCAAACTCTCAAGAATCAGAGTGATCTTGTGCGGTGGCGGGCAGCGAGAGCATTGGGAGAGATCGGGGATCCGCGGGCGATTGGACCGCTCATCACTATATTGCAGGCTGAAGACTGCTTTGTCAGGCGGGATGCTGCCGATGCACTCTGTAAAATCGGAACCGGTGCTCTGGACCAGCTCATCGCTGCTCTGGAAAGTCTATCAGACGATGGGAGGAAGGAAGTTGCTGAAGTTCTCGGTCGACTGGGGCACCGCCGGGCGGTGAAGCCTCTCGTTGAAGGACTCAGGGATCCGTCACCTCAGGTGCGATGTGCGGCTGCCTGGGCGCTGGGAGAACTGGGGGATCCGGTTGCCATTGAATCCCTCCGGCATCTTCTTTTCGATGATGATCACTCTGTTGCTGGAGAGGCGAAGAGTGCTCTCGATCGGATTGGGAAATAACCTGCCGACATCGCATCGAAGGGAGACTGTGCATCTGCCCCTTGGTCATCGAAATGGGTGAGTTCATCCAAAATCCTGAAGGAATCGTACAGATGAGAATATCCTATCAGGGGGTGGGATAGCATGACTCCCGTGAATACTCCGCGTTTAGCATTTCTGTCATGAACATGAATCAGCATGTGGTGAAGCTCAAACCTCTAAAGTCCGTGATACTCTCTGGTAGGGACGGAAAAAAGGATTAGGGTGTGCAAGAGAAGGAATGGGGTATGGTTATTTATCCTTCAAAACGCAGATCGCCCCCGGTTCCTTCACCAACAGGGCAAGTGTCTCTGATATGGTGAATTCCAGGTTCTCCCCCACAGGTCCAATGAATCCCACCTGCATGTCTTCGCCCAGAATAATTGAGGCAAACTGTTTTCCTGAAGCCATCAGTACTCCTCCGGCATCCAGAGGTGGTGCTTTGATAATTCCCCCGGTCACCATCTGCTGAACGTGCTCCAGTTCAGTCCCTCCCTGGGGATAACGACGGAAGAGAAGGTTATACCGCGAGGGAGGGAGAGCCAGGCAGTACGGGCCATGGAACCCCGCCTGGTCGAGCGAGGTCACTGCCTGGATGATATCATCGGCAGCTTTACCCACCGTATTCCATGAGGATAGTCGGAAGGAACCCGTATCCTCCATGGTCACCAGACCCTCCTGTCCGTTAGGGCCCTGGAAAACGAGAGCATCCTCCATACGGGCACATTCCATCGCCGCCAGTGCCACTCCCTCTACGTTCAGGTAGAGGCCGTCCCGCTCGAATGCAGCAAGGTCACGCTTACCCATACTGAACGTGGTCTGCACCATCTGGAGCGGGAGAACCGGGCTGGAGATGATACCTCCCTCTCCTTCACAATCCTGGAGTGGTACTCCTTTCAATCCAAATCCGTACGGCCCCTCGATATGGAGGAGCCTTCGGCCAGTGAGCACGCTCTTTGCTGCCTCTGCCATGGTGCGGTCAAGAATATCCCAAACTGCCGCTTCCAGTGGAGCATCTTCCCTCATTAGGTATCTGTTCACCATAGTCATTTCTCACTCCTTTAATGAACCAATGGTACTCTTTCCATCGCCCTTGCTCTTAGCGACCGGAGGCTGGAGAAGCAAGGCTATAGTATCATCAACTTCCTTCGCCCCGGTCGTATAGAACCCCTCCTCATCAGGCGTAAGTATCTTTAACAGTCGTAAAAATTCCCCGGCGTGGACTCTTTCTTCATCGGCAATATCTAGCAGCACCGCTCTGGCACGTTCATCAGTGATCGATTCAGCAAGTTGGGTGTAGACCTGAATTGCCTCATATTCATCAGCGACACACAGGCGGATCGCTCTGACCATTTCGTTCCCGCTCAAAGGACGATCACTTGCCTTAACCGTAAATGCTGTGGCAAAATCGGGCATCGAATCACTCGTGTCGTTTCATTCGTGGGGAATTACCACCATACCGCATACTGTCCGAACCTATTTATGCCTTCTTCTTTCTCCCTTTTCCATCAGGAAGAGACACACTGTCCATCACCACCGGCACAGGATGGGAACTTTCTCACGTCTAGAGAGGAGGAGATCAGTTTCCTGATTTTTTTTCCTCACCACACTGGTGGACATACAAGCGATTGATAGTGAGAGGAGGAGCGTTCATAGAAATGCTCCTTTTAGATAGTATCCCTTCATTACCTTGATAAGAAGTAAAAAAGAGCAGGATTTTTCCTGAAGATAATACCGGGAGATGCTTGCCGGACCTTCATCCGCTGTGTCCTGCAGAGGAAATTTAGGCGCGGATCATCGTTCCCACGCCCTCATTGGTGAATAGCTCCAGCAGCAGGTTGTGCAGCTTATTGCCATTCACGATGTGGGCGGATTCCACACCACCCTTCACTGCCCTGATGCATGCCTCCAGTTTCGGGATCATGCCCCCGCCGATAACCCCCGATTCGATAAGCCGGTCGATCTCACCAAGAGAGAGAGAACGGAAGATTTGTGTCCGTTCTGCATCCATAACGCCATCCACATCAGTTAGATTGACAAACTTGAAGGCGTGCAGGGCGATGGCAATCTCCCCAGCGGCAAGGTCGGCATTGATGTTCAGACTTCCTCCTTCACGGTCGATGGCAATGGGCGCTATCACTGGGATGTACTTATTGTCAAGGAGGGTATGGAGTACCGCCGGATCAACATGGGTGATCTCCCCCACGTATCCCAGATCCACCTCCCGTTCATTATCTCCTTCCCGTACCCGCTGCTTTTTCATCTTATCTGCATAGAGAAGATTCCCATCATTTCCGGAAAGGCCTACCCCTCGTGCCCCTCCCCGGGTAATGAGGGAGACAATGCCATCGTTGATCTTTCCCACGAGCACCATCTGAGCAATCTCCAGCGTCTCCTGGTCTGTCACCCGGAGACCTGCGACAAACTTGGGCTCCTTTCCCATCGCCCGCATCTTTTCCGTGATCTCTGGTCCGCCGCCATGCACCAGGACCACCTTCATACCGACATAGTGGAGCAGGACGGCATCCCTTATAGCGGTCTCTAGGATAGCAGGATCCACCATTGCGTGCCCCCCTAGCTTTATCACGATTGTTTTGCCATGGAACTTTTGAATATAGGGGAGTGCTTCGATGAGGATATCTTCCCGTTTCATGTCGTGTACCTCCCATTGATCCGCACATATTCTTCGGTAAGGTCACATCCCCACGCGGTAGCTTCACCCTCACCCTCTTCAAGAATCAATTCGAAGACCACTTTTTTTCCCTTCATGGTTTTTTTTGCCTGAGAGAGATCGACGACGATACTTCCGCAGTTCACCAAAGCGTGGCGGTCCTGCCCTTCACCGGCCCAGAGCGAAATTCTGGAGGGGTCGAAGGCCACCCCCGCCCTTCCCGCAGCAGCTACCACACGGCCCCAATTGGGATCTTCCCCGTAAACTGCTGTCTTGACAAGGGGGGAGCCGACTACCGTACGGGCAATCGCTGCCGCATCCTCCTCATTCATAGCTCCTCTCACCGTGACTTCAATCAGCTTGGTCGCTCCCTCTCCATCTGCCGCAATCTGCGTGGCAAGAGAGCGGCAGCATGACTCGAGTGCGGTTTCCAGCTGCCTTTCGGATACCGATCCTGCTTCCTGGGTGGCGGTACAGAGAGCGATATCATTGGTGCTCATATCCCCATCCACTACCACCCGGTTGAATGTTCTTCGGGAGACCCGTCGCAGGATGTCTCGCAATGCACCGGTCTCCACCGCTGCATCGGTGTAGAGAAAAGCGAGCATGGTACCCATATTCGGTGCAATCATACCACTTCCTTTACAGATACCGGCAACCAAGAATTTTTTTCCATCGATAAGAGCGTGCTTAGGAGCAAGGTCAGTGGTCATGATCGCGTGGGCAGCCTGCTCCTCCCCCTCTTCACTCTTTGCAAGCAAGGGAACAAGTTCACGACACTGACGACCAATAAGATCAAGATTGAGGTACCGGCCTATCACCCCGGTGCTCGCTATCCCGACTGAGGCAGGATCAATCCCCAGGGCTTCACCGGCAATGATGCACATCTGCTCCGCGTCAGCATATCCCCGGCTCCCGGTGTAGGCATTTGCACAACCACTGTTGGCAATCACCGCTTCCAACCTCCCTGAAAGGATTTTCCGTTCCATCAGTTCGATGCACGGTGCCCGGACACGGTTTGAAGTAAATACTCCAGCAGCCGATCCGGCAGCGCGGATCAGGGCGAGGCCATATTTTCCTTCCTTGATACCAGCAGCCTCCACTCCCTCAACCGCACATATGCTCTTCATTGCGAGGAATCCTCCCGTTCTCCGTACGCTTTCCCGATGCCCCGTACAATATCTGCCCTGGTGACAATACCCGTTAGGCTGCCCTCCCGATTTCTCACCGGCAGGCGTGCGATTCTCTCACTGAGCATCAGCGCGGCGGCTTCCTCAATATCAGCGTCCTCAGGAATGGTGATGGCCGGGGAGCTCATCACCTTGCGCACTTCCATTTCTCCGATAGAGGTGAGGGCTTTTTTTGTTTTTCCCCAGTTGATATACTCACGGATGGGAATCTCAATGATTTCTAGGGGGGAGGGGAGCCAGAGATCCTCTGATGGAGCCTCGATCTGGAGAAGGGAGAGTATGTCACTTTCGGTCACTACCCCAGCAATCTGCTCCCCTTCCATCACTGGCAACCCCCCGATTTTGTGTTTGCGGAGGAGTTTCGCTGCGTCCCTCACCC
>JAJRCM010000153.1 GCA_028678965.1 Methanomicrobiales archaeon
ACGCCCCCAACATCACTTTTATGAATGACCTGGGGGGAGATGACCTTCATCACCACCGGAAATCCAATGTCTTCAGCGAGAGCACTGGCTTCAGCGACAGAGCGGGTAATGCCATACGCTGGGACCTGGATCCCATAGGTACGGAGCAGCTCGTATCCCTCTGGTTCAGTCAGAAGGCGTCCCCTCATACGTCGGTCCTGGACCATGCCATTACAATCACAGATAAATGGGGGTTGCTTCCTTTTTACGGTTTGGATGCCTGGCGTCTCACGCTTCCTCCACCCAGCGGAGCAGCTCTGGAAGAGAGGTCGTGGGCTGGTGACAGGTATAACCGGTGCAGAGGTATGCCGTTGCCTGCCCCCCAACCATCTGAAACGTACTGACAAACCCTGCCAC
Organism: Methanomicrobiales archaeon; assembly: GCA_028678965.1. GTDB lineage: Archaea > Halobacteriota > Methanomicrobia > Methanomicrobiales > JACTUA01 > JAJRCM01. The sequence goes on from JAJRCM010000153.1 coordinate 397, forward strand.
CCGTTCAATCGCCGACCGGCGGTCACCGGTGGGGACCAGCAGCACATCCATGGCGGGAATGAACCGTTTTCGCAGGGCATCGATGATCGATCGGGTATCCTCTTCCTCGGGATCCCCGACAATCACCACACAGAAAAAGGGTCCGAGTGCCTCATCCGCCGCGGTGAGGAGGGCTGTATATCCTGAAACAGCGAGCCGAATCGGTCCTGAGCACCCGTTCCACAGAGCATGGGCTTCTACCTCAAATTCTGGTCTGCCGGTGAGCCGGGCAAGGCGAAGGAGGTTACGCATCATCAAGGCATTGCCCGAGGGGTAGGCTCCATCCTGTCGCTCCTTACGGCGAATGAGGAGATGTTCTCCATCGGATGGAGTAAAGTAATACCCTCCCTGGTCAGCATCTCTGAAATATCGGGATGTCACGTCCACAAGGGAGAGTGCCTCTTTGAGATACTCCTCCCTAAATGTTGCCTCGTACAGCTCAATAAGTCCCCACAGTACCGCGGCATAATCATCGATGAACCCGCTGATGCGGGCGATACCGTCGATCGATTCATGGAACAACCGTCCATCCCCGGTTCTCATCCGTTGCAGGATGAAGTTCATGGCCTTTTCGGCGGCTGCAAGGTACTGTGGATTGGAGAGGATACTTCCCCCTTGAGCGAGAGCGGCGATGACCAGGCCGTTCCAATCAGCAAGAATTTTGGTATCCTTTCTCGGCCGTATCCTCGTCTCGCGTACCTTGAAGAGTGAGCTGATCGCGCTGACCAGGTCTGACGAAAGGTCCTTGTCTGCACCTCCGCTCCCTTCTGCCGGGAATGAGGGGATGGTATGCCTGGAGAGAACACTCGCTCCACTGGGTGCACCGGGGGGAGTAGACCGGCCGGTTGCCGCCTCCAGAACTCTGAACACCTGGAAAAAAGCTGCACGCTGTTCCGGGTTGAGGGCAGCGTTCAATTCATCCCTCGTCCAGAGGTAGAATCTCCCCTCCGTGCCCTCGCTCTCAGCATCCTCAGCGGCGTAGAATCCTCCCTCATCAGCCAACAGATCGCGGATGACATAGGTAAAAATCTCCCTGACCGTATCGGCGTACCAGGGATTGCCGGTAGCGAGAAAGGTCTCAAGAAAGGCAAGGGCAATGAGCGCCTGATCATAGAGCATCTTTTCAAAATGGGGAATCTGCCATTCCGCATCCACGGCATAACGGTGAAATCCAAATCCCACGTGGTCATAGATTCCTCCCAGCCGCATTGCCTGGAGCGTTACCTCCACCATCCTGAGGGCTTCCGACTCCTGGGTCCTCCACCAGTAGCGCAGGAGGAAAAAAAGGTGATGGGGTGAGGGAAATTTCGGTGGGGGCCCGAACCCACCGTGAATAGGATCAAAATGCTGTGCAAGGTCGCGGTACCCCTGTTGCACCATGGCGCGATCGAGCAGAACTCCCGTTCCCTCACCGGACCTATCGAGGAGCGAGGTAATCTCCTCTCCTATCGCCCTGATGGCAGGATCGTCATTGTCCCACCGTTTACGTACCATGGGGAGCAGATCAAGGAGGCCGACCATCCCGAACCTCGACTGTTTCGGCAGGTACGTTGCCGCAAAGAACGGCTTCTTCTCTGGTGTCATGATGACGGTCAGCGGCCATCCCCCGCTGCCGGTCATCATCAGACAGGCAGCTATATAGATCTGATCAATATCCGGGCGTTCTTCCCGATCGACCTTGATAGAGATGAACCCGTCATTTAACAGTCGAGCGACGTCAGGATCCTCGAATGATTCCCGTGCCATCACGTGACACCAATGGCAGGTCGAATACCCGATAGACAGAAAGACCGGCCTGTTCAGTCGTTGTGCCTCTTCAAACGCTTCATCACTCCATGGTTGCCAGTGCACCGGCTGGTGGGCATGCTGGAGGAGGTAGGGACTCTTCTCATGGATGAGTGAATTCGATGGATCGGGGGGGCTTTCCTGTTCTTTATAGTCCATGATTACCAGGAAAATACGGGATGTATCTGCTTCTACCTGTCGTACTCATCTCCACGGGTCGAGACGATGAGGAAAAAGGGATGGAATCTGATTATACCTGAATGAGTTCGTCATGTATCTTGTAATCCACCCCATTGATGGTTGCGGTTATCTCAAGGCGGTGTGTTCCACTGGTTGTCGGTATCGTCACGTCTGAACCGGCAGGGATGGAGCCATCCTGGCGGGCAATCTCACGGGTGATGATCTCCCTTGCCGGAGTTGTTACCACGATATCGATACGCTGGAGCAATATCCCGGCTTTACCACCGTTATAGACAACGGTAATCTTCCGGGCGATAGGATCAACAGAGGAAGTTATGATGACATCAAAACCAGGAGGAACCGTCACCGTTGGTCCCGGGATGAGTGAGACTGGTGTCGTGGTTGGCACCTGCGGGGTGGTCGGTTCGGGTGTCAGGGTCGTTGGAGGAATCGTGGGAGTAGGGGGAGGGATTTCTTGCTGGGTGCAGCCCGCACCGATAATCACGGCAATGAGCATGAGAGCAAACCAGAAAGAGGTCAGTGGTTTCATGAAGTATAGATAGGGTGATGCATTATTTGAGAATTATGATGGGGAGGAGAGCGATCCTAATATTCCCTTCGGTCACCAATAGTACCGCGCCGAAGGAGTGATGAGGTGCAATCATCCCATGGAGTGCACATGATCCCTGTTACCCTGAACACCGTTCGTGAGGCGTATCGGGTGTATGGGATCACTCCCTCCGTTATCGCTGATTTCCAGTCAATGATATGCACGTACTATCGTACTTACCGTCGGATCCTGCCCTGGCGTAGTACCAGCAATCCCTACCATATCCTTGTCTCAGAGATCATGCTCCAGCAGACACAGGTTCCACGAGTGGAAGCGATATATCCCCGCTTTATTCAGCGATTTCCTCAGTTCTCCTCTCTTGCTCATGCTCCCCTTAAGGAGATTCTCCAGGTCTGGAAAGGCCTAGGCTATAATCGGCGGGCTGTCGCCCTGAAAAAAATTGCGCAGCGAGTACTCCGTGAGCATAATGGCAGTCTTCCCCATGATCCTGCAGTTCTTTCTACGTTTCCGGGCATCGGGCCGGCAACAGCCCGATCCATCGTTGCCTTTGCTTTCAATGAACCAGTCGTCTTTCTGGAGACCAACATTCGCACGGTGTTCATCTCGGTTTTTTTTCCTGATGCCCCTCGGGTGCATGA
>JAJRCM010000027.1 GCA_028678965.1 Methanomicrobiales archaeon
ATCCCCAACAGATGATGGAGGAGATGCTGCGGAGGCGTCACCTCGCTCTCACCTATGGTAAACGGGTACCGCTCGCTCCCGACCGAAAAGACCGCCTGATCATCGATCCGATACCAGAGGTACTCCATACCGGGCATATCCACACCTCCGGTATCACCACCTACCGTGGTGTCCTAGGAATTAACGCTGGTGCCTGGCAGTCACAGACATCATTCCAGAAGCAGATGAATATTAATCCCACTCCAGGGAGGGCAGTGGTCCTCGATCTCCAGACCCTTACCCCCCAGGTACTCGATTTTACCAGCAGTTCCTGATAACCTTTGTTCTTAAATGATTCAGCACTATTAATAATGATAATAGCACATTTCATTAATGAATAAATCGGAGGATTGTTTTGATGGATTTGTTCATTTTAGCACCACTATGCGCCCTGATTGGGCTCATCTTTGCCGCATATTCATTCTGGGTAATGAAAAAAGAAGATCCGGGCTCAGAGCTGATGGAGAAGATCGCTGGATTAATCCGGCTTGGTGCAATGGTCTACCTGAAGAGACAATATACCGCAGTCGGTATCTTTGTCATTGTCATGACGTTGGTCCTTGCTGTCGGAATTAATCCTCTTACTGCTGTCTGTTATATTGTTGGCGCAAGTCTTTCTGCTGTTTCTGGTGTTATTGGAATGCGATCGGCGACGTACGCTAATGTGCGTACAACGAATGCTGCACGAAGAGGGATGGCAGAAGCGTTTCGTGTCTCCTTCGCGAGCGGTACCGTCATGGGTCTGACTGTGGTCGGTCTTGGACTTCTTGGCCTCTCCACCATGTTCTTTGTTGTCGGGACCTTTTCATCGCTTGGCCTTTCTGAAGTGGTGAATATCGTATCGGGATTTTCCCTGGGGGCCTCATCCATTGCACTCTTCGCCAGGGTGGGGGGTGGTATCTTTACCAAGGCTGCAGATGTGGGAGCTGACCTTGTCGGAAAGGTTGAAGCTGGAATTCCTGAAGATGATCCGAGAAATCCGGCGGTTATTGCCGATAATGTGGGTGATAATGTCGGAGACATTGCAGGGATGGGAGCAGACCTCTATGAATCATATGTCGGCTCTATCATCGCTACCATGGGAGTCGGCGTCGCTGCTATTGCGGCGACACAGTTCCCAGGAGCCAGTACCATGAATCTCGTCCTGCTCCCCCTCCTTATTGCCGCCGCAGGAATCATTGCTTCAGTTATTGGTTCATTTTTCGTCCGTTCATCCAAAAATGAGTCGAGTGCGATTCATAAAGCATTCAACGTAGGGACCGGTGCCAGCTTGATTATTACTGTCCTCGCAACACTCTGGCTTGTTGTTACGATGCTCGGGTGGCAATACCTGGGAGTCTTCTGGGCAACCATTGCCGGACTTCTTGCTGGATACTTTATCGGTCTTATCACGGAGTACTATACCTCATATGACCGGTCTCCTACTCAGCGAATTGTGAAGGCTACGGAAACCGGCGCGGCGACTGACATCATCACCGGTCTTGCTGTAGGTTTGGAGAGCACCGCGATACCGGTCCTGATCGTAGTAGTCGCGATCCTTGTTTCAGCCAATCAGGCGGGCTTATACGGGGTAGCCATCGCTGGCGTTGGGATGCTGGCAACCCTGGGGATCACTCTATCAGTTGATGCCTACGGTCCGGTGGCAGACAATGCCGGGGGGATCGCAGAGATGTCCCACCAGGAGAAGGGTGTCCGTGCCATCACGGATACATTAGACGCTGTTGGAAATACCACCGCGGCTATCGGAAAGGGTTTTGCCATCGGTGGTGCTGCACTTACCGCGTTGGGGCTTGTAGTTGCTTTCACTCAACATCCTGCAGTTCACTTAAAAATGGTAGATCTCCTCAGCCCGATTGTCTTTAGTGGGATTCTTATTGGAGCCATGCTTCCCTTCCTGTTCTGTTCCTTTGCCATGACCGCAGTGGGTAAAGCAGCCGGCGATATCGTTCAGGAGGTTCGCCGTCAATTCAGGGAGATTAAGGGCCTTATGGAGGGCAAAGCTGAACCGGATTATGCAGCGTGTATCACCATTTCCACGAATGCTGCTCTCAAGCAAATGATTGTTCCGGGGATTATAGCCATTCTCGCACCTCTTCTAATCGGTAAGTTACTCGGTACAAGTGCCCTAGCCGGTTTTCTCGTTGGTTCCATCGCCAGTGGATTTATTGTCGCTGTCATGATGGCAAATGCCGGTGGTGCGTGGGATAATACCAAAAAGTTCATCGAACAGGGTCATCTGGGTGGAAAAGGATCTCCAGCACACAAGGCAGCAGTGACGGGTGATACCGTAGGAGATCCATTCAAAGATACTGCTGGACCGGCGCTGAACATTCTCATCAAACTCATGGCAATTGTTGCCTGGGTCTTTGCTCCTCTCTTTATCTAATTTTTTTTCTGCTTGGATTCCCAACCCGTTAATGCACTTCCATCCTAGTATCGAAATACAGATACAAGCACCACTGAATCCCATCATTGATAAACGTTCAGTGGCAATCCGGTGAAGAAGCGAAGAGCGTGTTTGCATGGTACGATGGCCTGTCCCAGAGAGTTATTCGACGAAGGTGCCACCCCCTTCTTCCCCGGGTTCGTTCTGGGAAGACAGGGGTGATAGGCACCACTGCGGAGTGGATATCTATGCTCCATGCAACAGCCTGGTAGTCGCGGCAGAATCTGGAAAAGTGGAATATATTGGTCCTTTCACCTCACCGGAATGGATTCCCTACTGGAATCCAACCTCTTCCGTTATTTGCAGTCTACGAGGGGGATATTTCATCCGGTATGCAGAACTCGGCGAGGTATGGGTGGAGTGTGGTGACCAAATCTCCTTTGGAGAACCCATCGGTCGTCTGGGACCGGTGCTCAATTTTTCACTGATTGAGGATGAATCCCCTGCGTACATCCGCACACTAAAGGATCGGGGGCACCAATGCATGCTCCATGTGGAGATGTATCGCACGATGCCTGACAACGATCCTCACTATCTCGGTGGTAACTGGTTTGGGGCGGGGAAACCTCAAGGTCTGCTTGATCCCTCACTCCTGTTAGATCATTGCTGGGAATAAAAGTGGGAATGGCCACCTTCCTCACGTCATAGGCAGACGAAGATCCGGTCACCCACTGCACCGTATCTTTGTATCTTTTCCCTGGATAACTTTCAGTTTTCGAAGGTCAGACAGCAGATCATCAATGAAAGATCTATCGAGCTGGTACACAAAGGTATCAACGGTATCTGGCACCTGGACGTGAAAATGGCTTAAAGCCTCGATTATTTCGGTCTTGGTCATCGTCTTTCGATCCCGCAGGATGGAGAGCGCCCGGTTAACAATCACTTTTTTCGAGGCGATATTCATCACCATCGTGGTGGCGGATTCGGGATCAGCATCAAGCTCATTGAGGGTGGTTTCCAACTGTTCCATTCCATCGAGAAGGACAATTTCAGGACCGAGGGTGACGGTGTGCACCGTTTCTGCGTACGTATTGATCCGCCTCGTTAATCCGTTCTTGATGAGCAGCTCTTCGTCCACATCACGAAAAAGATGGGCAGGGTACTGCGTCAGGGCAGATACCGGCTCGATGGGCTCTTTGAGGTATATCCCGTCCTCTCTGGCGTCAATGAGATTATTCTCGTCTAGAAGTGCGAGGAGGAGATACCGATCCCTGATGAGTGATCGTTCCTCCTCTTTAAGCGATTCGGAGGATGGTGATTCCCGCTTGAGGAGAGTGGTAAGGGCTTCCCACTCCGGACCTTCATCGATTCGCGCCCCTTTCTTCTGGTGACTGAAGAAATCCTGGAGGACCTGGGCACGCAAGTTCATCTCTGATCGTGCTTCAATAGTGCCCTCATCAGCGGTATGGGCATCGGGGGCTGCTCCGTCCCCCGGGGTATCAAGAAACTGCAGGAAATGTTCGATTGTCCCGTAGAGAAAGATTTCGGTAGAGATCACATTCGTGGTTCTCTTCACTGCACTGCAATTCTGCTTCCTGAGAAATTTCAGGAATGTATCCGCATCATCCCCATTATAAAAGAGCAGTTCTTCTCCCAGCGCCATGGTACACACTCCACGCAGCGAGGATTAAGTATTCCTCTTAGAGGGGATTAAGAAAATGAGTAGTGAGGTGACGGCACAGAGCCATATTTGCACCGAGGTGGTGAGCTGAAGCTGCCCCGATTTTCTTCTTTTCCTCAATGGTAAGGTGCTCTGTCCAATCCTGAATCATGATGGGGGTTACCTCAGGATGGAACTGCAGTCCAATCGCAGACTGATATGAAAAGGCCTGGTTTATCACCCGTTTCCCCGTGCAGAGTAGGGTGCCCCCCTCGGGAATAGCAAAGGTGTCCCCGTGAAGCTGGAAGGAGAAGAACCTATCAAGAAAGAGGTGATGAATATCCCCGCTCGTCCGGGAAAGAGGTACCCATCCCACTTCCTGTTCGCTCCTCGTAACCTGTCCCCCGAAGGAATTGGCGATCAGCTGGGCACCCAGGCAGATGCCAAGAAGGGGACGATTCATGCTAACCCAGTCCCGAATCAGCTCCTTCTCCTCTTTAAGAAATCCAAATTCCCGTTCATCATGGACACTCATGGATCCTCCCATAATCAGCAGGTGAGTTGCATCGAACAGTGGGAGTTCGTTGGTCTCAAAAAGGCAGACCTCCTGATACTCCACACCTTTTTCCTGGAACAGTTGCTCGAACAGTCCTGCAGGTTCAACTCGTTCATGCTGGAGAATGACCACCCTCATAAGGCCGGATCACCGGAAACGTGAGGGTTCAAAAAAAACCCTGCATCTCCAGAAACAACTCATGGAAGCGGAGATCTTCACCGAGCTCGGGATGAAAGGAAAGCGCGAGATGTTGTTTCTCCCGAACGGCAACTATACCCTGCTCCAGTTGGCCCAGCACCTCAGTCGCTCTGCCGGCCCTGTGTGCCAGCGGAGAACGGATGAAAATAGCACGGAAAGGCCGGTTGAAGCTTTTTATGGGGATATATGCCTCGAATGATTCGCGCTGACGGCCAAAGGCATTCCGGGCAATGGAGATATCCATCATTCCAAGTGTGTGAATTCTGGGATCATCCACTTCAGAGGCCACAAGAACCATTCCCGCACAGGTGGCGAAAATACCCCCCTCGAAATCCCTTATCGATCGATAGAGTCCGTTTCGGTCGATGAGGCGGGAGATGGTGGTTGATTCTCCCCCCGGTATGGCCAATCCATCGCATTGGGCCAGGTCACCAAGGGTGCGGACAGCGAAGACCGTTCCCCCATTCACGTTGTGATGAGCAAGCGCCCTCCTGAAGGCTCCGATATGTTCGCTCACATCTCCCTGGAGGGCAAGGACTCCAATGTTAACGTCCACGGTACTGAAGCACCTCGTCATCACGGAGGGTGTGCACATCGATGCCCCGCATCGGTTCGCCCAGGCCTTTGCTCACCTTGGCAATCACATCGGGTTCATCAAAGTGGTGGACGGCCTCGACAATTGCCTCTGCCATCTTCTCAGGAATGGATGATTTGAAGATACCCGAACCGACAAAAACCCCATCAGCCCCCAACTGCATCATCATCGCAGCATCTGAGGGAGTCGCGATCCCCCCTGCAGAAAAATTAACCACAGGGAGCCTGCCTCTCTCAGCACATTCGATAACCAGGAGCGCAGGGGCTTCGATGTCGCGGGCAAGATCAATCATTTCCTGGTGATTCATTCCTCGAAGCGAGCGGATAACCCCCAAAATGGCTCGCATGTGCCGTACCGCTTCCACCACATTGCCGGTTCCAGCTTCACCCTTGGTGCGGATCATCGCGGCACCCTCATCTATTCGCCGCAGTGCTTCGCCAAGGTCACGTGCCCCGCACACAAAGGGGACTTTGAATTTCTTTTTATCGATATGGTACTGCTCATCGGCAGGAGTGAGGACTTCACTTTCATCTACCATATCCACACCCAGCGCTTCCAGTACCTGTGCTTCTACAAAATGCCCTATCCGGGCTTTTGCCATCACCGGAATGGTGACCGCATCCATGATCTCTACCACCCGCTCAGGATCTGCCATCCTCGCCATCCCACCTGCTTTCCTGATATCTGCGGGCACCCGTTCCAGGGCCATTACCGCCACCGCTCCGGCAGACTCCGCGATCCGTGCCTGGTCGGCATTCACCACATCCATGATCACGCCCCCTTTTTGCATGGATGCAAATCCTCTTTTGAGAAGTTCCGTGCCGAAACGTAGTTCGCTGAGATCCATGTGCTTACGTATTGGTGAGCGGGCGCAATAAACATAGTGCGACCATCAGTAGTACACTGAATAGAATCGTGGTCTTCCCCACTGCATTGACAATACACGGGCCTCCGTCGGTAAGCGACCGTTCTCTCTTCCCGATGCGATACACTCCCGGTTTCTCAAAACAGACACCGCATCCTCCGGCAATCAGGGATATGGGGATTCCTCCGTTGTAACCAGGACGTTTTTTCGCGCCTTCACGGAACACCGGGAGTGCCTCACGGAGACGACCAGAAAACCAGAAAGAGAGAATGAGAAGTACGCCGGTAATGCGGGCAGGGATATAATTCAGGAAGTCATCAGCTCTGGCTGCACACCAGCCAAGTCGTAGCCGATCGTCCCGATAGCCGAGCATCGCATCCATAGTGTTGGCCGCCCGGTAGGCCGCAGCACAAGCGAGCCCCGCCCCTACCAGTTCACCGATTCCGAAAAAAAAGAGAGGGGCGATGATGCTATCTACCAGATTTTCAGCCATGGACTCATAGGCAGCAGAGAGAATATGTTCACGATCAAGGAGAGATGTATCCCTACTCACCATCATTCTGACCCGCTCCCTACCCTGAGCCAGCCCCTCATCAAGACCCTGTATCACCGATCGTACGTGATCCTCCAGTGACCGCCAAGCAATGCACACTTTCAGCAGGAAGGGGCCTACCAACAGGAGGATGAGGGGTGGAGAGATCCGTTCTATTATTAGAAAGGGAGCCGAGAATAAGCCAATGGTGGCCAGCCAGAAACATATCCCCGCACCTCGCTGGAGCCAACCAGGATAGCGTGCGGGTTGCCCCCACCAGCTGATAAAACGGCCGAGCACCGCGACGGGGTGGTATCCCTTCTGTGGATCGCCCAGGACCCGGTCAACCACTAGGGAAAGGGCTAGGATGGCCGGTGCGACCACCATGTAAGGAGAACACCCGCGAGTACGAGGAGAAATCCAAGCAGGTTAAGGATATCGATAAATTCAAACTCACCTATCAGCAGCCAGGCAATATACAAGACTATTCCCACTGCCAGCAGGGCAAGTGAGGCATTGATGGTGAGGATGAGACTCTTACTCTGCACCGCTGGTTTGGCTGGTTTCGGTGGAGGTTCACATTTTTTGGTGACGAAAACCTTAAACGTGGCCTTTTTTGTCCCGTACCCGGTGACCACTTCCAGATCGAAGACTCCCGCATATGGGCCGTCCTTAATGGGGATCTCATATTCCTGCACATCAGAAACATAGAGATTCTCCTGGATGAACGAAGTATACATCTGGGAATTGGTAGCTGAGATAGAGACGTGCGTGGGGTGACCCATGTTAATGAATTTGAGGGTCAACGTATCGCCGGCAACCACCTCAACCTGCCGGGGGACCTCCATCGTGTTGATACCGCGACGATTGATATAAATTTCACAGATCACCATATTATGCACTCCCCCCTTCTTCGGGTGGAAGAAGATTTGGTATCCCTTCGGTAATAGGGTATTCCACCCTGCACCGGTCGCACCATAACGCTCCTTCGACGATCTCTACCTCGGTCTCCTCGCTGACCCGGAGGGCGAGATCACCCTTGCAGACCGGGCAACAGAGAATATCCAGCAATGTCCTCCTCACATCTCATCCCTCAGATCGATGATATGGCTAACATCGGGCCCGGTGGATATAAGGGTGATGGGTGCTCCGATGTCCAGCTCTGCTGACTCAATGAAACTTTTTGCTTTCCTGGTAAGCTGTTGATACCCGGTGGCACCGAAACACTCTTTGTCTACCCGATCAATGCCGGTGATGGCTGCCTGTGTGCCTCCGTTCACCATCATGGAATATTTCGCCATCTCTCCATCCCAGACTCCGATTCTTCGTGGACGGTGGGTGACTGTTCCAAATTCCTCAATACCCAGCGTCTGGGATCGCTCACTGGTCATCTCTGTGGAGAACGGGCCTTCACCCACCCTGGTGGGGTATGCCTTGTAGACCACCATCACCTCATCGATCCGTGTCGGGCCGACACCATTATCTGCCGCCACCTGTGAGGCGGAAGTATCTTTACTCGTCACATAAGGGTAGGTTCCGAAGTAGAGCGAGATGCCAAATCCCTGGGATCCCTCGAGCATGACGCTCTGACCGGCATCAAGAGCGTTGTTGATCTCGCGGGGAACATCGATGAGGAACTCCGCGAGTTCAGGTACTTCCTTTGCCAGCCGTGCCACCCTCAATACCCGATCAGCATTCGCCGGGCCGCAGCCAGTACCGGTACTCCCGATTTTCTTCGCCAGATATTCGCTCCCTTTATCCCTGCGGATATGATCCTCATCGATGACCGCACACCGCTGATCAACAAAGATCCGTCCCTTCACCCCCACCAGGTCTACCTCCTGGATGAATACCCTTGGATCAACGAGGACGCCCGTGCCTATCATAAGGCGGGCATCCTTGTAGACGAACCCTGAGGGGACCATCCGCACGCCATATGCCTTCTCACCCACAGTGACGGTGTGACCTGCATTCGGCCCCACTCCGCCTCTGGAAATGATGCTTGGCCTGTCGCGGTGGGCGATATGCGCTACTATTTTACCTTTCCCCTCGTCACCAAAGAACCCGCCGACTACTATGGTACATGTCATTGTGCAACCAAGGTATGTGGGTCATCGCTGTACTAAAGGTTTATCATCGGGGAGGATCGAGGGGTGATTTTCCGCATCATTCTCGTCTTCCCCTTTCCTTGCGTTGAATAAATGGCGATAGATATTCCAAATATACGCCCAGTGAAGGGCAAGATGATGGAGAATCAATCCCACCAGTAGGAGGGCGGTGATACTATGACGATCAATCCAGCTCCTCCGTGCGATACCTAGAGAAGTAGTGGTCCCGGCTAGGGAGCCAAGACTTCCCCAGTACCCCCACCCAAGGAGAGGATCAGGGTACAGACCGCACCGTTAAAGAGAGCAAGCAGGAAGATAAAACCGGAGATGATATCCACCACAGCATTGAGACGTGATCCAGTCATAGGATGTTTCACGGGAGAAATGTTGATGCGAGGGATGTTTGAGTAGTATGAGCGCTGGGAGGTGCTGATGGGAGCCGGTGCTGGACCGGATTTTTTTCAGTAAGATATAGGTTTGTTTTTATCCGGAGGGCATATCGACTGGCGGTGAACAAATCTCCAATATACTACTGTCAGCGTTATGGCAGACAGGTTCCACTGGAAATAAAGGGGTACAGTTCTTTCAGGGGAGGCTGCTGATAAAAAGTCCCATCCGTCGGAGAGCTTCGGTGAGATGCTCCCGCGATACCGCGTACGCACATCTGAGATAGCCAGCCCCTGCAGATCCAAAGACCGATCCAGGAACAACAG
>JAJRCM010000154.1 GCA_028678965.1 Methanomicrobiales archaeon
CGCTCTTCCGACCGGCAATCATTTTAAATATCATGAATAATAATGATAAATTGCAATGACCATCTTCCACACAGTTCGTGGAATACATGCAGACCATGAGCATGCCGCTCTCATTGGTAAGCGGCATCCGTTTTTCGTACGATAAGGTCCATTGCACCGTTCCGCCGGCATGGGTGGAACCGGGTCGTGATGACGTGTGAATTGTGGGTTACTATGCGGGGCGTGGGGTATATGAGTGGGGCTGGGTCAAACGGGGAGTGGTTCAATGAGCTCCCCCGTCATGACGAGATCTACCGAACAATTGAGCAGCTGATGCAGGGGGAGGGGTTGCATACGCGGATCAAAGCGGCACTCGCTCTCGGAGCGAGTGGTGATCCCAGGGCTGTCGGTCCGTTGGTCAAGTGCTGTCGTGATCAGAACGCGGAGATGCGGAGACATGCCACTGAAGCTCTCCTCAAGCTGGGGAGTGGTCGTGCGGTCTCTGCCCTCATTGACCGCCTGAAGGACCGGGAGGAGGAGTGGATCACCCGCACGCGTGCTGCTGAAGCCCTGGCTGGCATCAGCACCAACCAAGCAATTGAGGCACTGATTGAGCGCTTGAAAGATACCGTTGAATCGCCCGCAGTGCGGATGTTTATCGCAGAAATACTCAAACAGGTAAAGAATCCACGGGTGAGCCAGGCATTAAAGGAGTGTCTGCAGGATGGAAGCCCCGAAGTGAGACGAGCCACCCGCGAGGTGCTTGAGCGGAGGGGCGAAAAGGAGGTAACAGGAGGAAATGAGAAAATCCTTCGCATCACGCCATACTGCGAAGTACACGAAGGTGTCTCCTGCCATGAGAAAGGACGGGATATAGGGCCGCAGGTATTTAGAGGATAGATACGAAGAGACCATGGCTGACCCCCTCCCAACTTTTTTCAGTTCCATTATTACATCAATAAAAGGTCAACGGCACCATGACTCAAGATTTTCTTCAATCAGACCGGGATCGACCTGTTCAAACCCATGAATTCGTAGAAACGCAATAATCTCGCCCCGAGATCCCGCCGTTATCAATTCTTCAGACCCGTCATGTCTGACAAACGAACGGGTATATTGCTCACCCACCTTTCTCCACTTCACCGAACACACATCACCCACCACAAGGCAACCTGCGACTGCCAGCTATTTGAACCTGAGGGAGGGGGCAATTTTCCGATCTCTGGAAATTCTCTTCTCGCAAGATGGACGAAGTCACCTGGAGCAGGTGCCAGTCTCGTGTTGAAGAACCTCTGCAGACAGGTGATAGTCAGGGTTCTCAAATGCAATCGTCAGGAGGAGTGTGGGGATAGTACCGGTAGTCGCGAGGAGCGTGGTGAAAAAGAGGATACCTGTGCTATTCTTTCGCTCTAGTGGAGGCCAGATGAGTGGATTTGTCTACGTCAGGAGAATATGGAGACGTAGAGCATCTGAAAAATGAGGGAGAGGTGATCAGTCGGTGGATGGGGGGCTTGCTCACTTTTTCCCCGATTCAACCGTCGTTTTGTCTTCTGGCAGTCTATTATCATCCTGTTCTTTTTCCTCGCTCATCATCTTGGTGAGGGCCACAATCCCGGAGGTATCTCCCAGTGACATGGTGTCCAAGACTGAGGCAGGAACGAGGATCAGGGTTGAGCGTCCTGCCTTCAGTCCCTCATAGAGCATATTCATAGCCCGCAGGTGGAGCGCTGTGGGGTTATTTTTGTAGGTTCTTGCCGCCTCTTCAAACTTGGCTGCTACCTGCTTCTCGGAGTCACCTAAGATCACCCGAGCCTGGCGCTCCCGTTCTGCCTGGGCTTGCATGGACATCGCGTTCTGGAGATCGGCGGGGATGAGCACATCCCGTATCTCAACTGAGCTCACATTTACTCCCCACTGCTCGGTACGAAGGTCAATGATCCGCTGAAGCTCGGCGTCAATCTTCTCCCTCCCTTCAAGCATGTCGGCGAGGTAGGATTTACCAATCACCTCCCGCAAAGCGGTCTGGGAGGCCCAGCTGATGGCACTCCGGTAATCTTCTACCTGGAGTGCTGCCCGCTCCGGGTCCTTTACCTTCCAGAAAAGGACAGCTTCCACATCGACGGGTACCGTATCCTTGGTCAGAGTTTTCTCTGCCTTGAAGGAGGTCGTAATGAGCCGAAGATCAATCCAGTAGACGACCCTGTCAGCAAAGGGTATAATGAAGAAAGGGCCAGGACCGCGGAGACCGGTGAAATGGCCCAGCCGGAGAACGACCGCTTTCTCCCACTGGTCGGCGATTTTAAAGGATCCGGATAAGAGACCGGCGATAATCAGGGCAGCAAGTGCCCCCCAGAGGATAGCAAGAGCACCCGCACCGATGAACACCACGTAACCGGCATACATTAACGGGGCAAACAGCACGAAAAAAAGGACAATCTGGAGTGGATTTAGTTCTTTCATGTATGTCTGTCTGCCATCTCACATCAAATATAGCTTTGGAACATGATAATGAAGAATCGAGTTAAATTACCTGGGTCTACACAGCAAGAGAGAATCGGTGGAATGATCGGTTCTATGAGCTCTGGGAGATGAGATCCCGTATCACGGGATCGTTTGTTTCGAGAAAAGCCTGCATCGCACGAGCCAGGGGCGGAGAGCGGGTGGTAGCCCGAATCATCTTCCGTACGTTC
Source organism: Methanomicrobiales archaeon (assembly GCA_028678965.1). Taxonomy (GTDB): domain Archaea; phylum Halobacteriota; class Methanomicrobia; order Methanomicrobiales; family JACTUA01; genus JAJRCM01. The sequence goes on from JAJRCM010000154.1 coordinate 2,670, forward strand.
TCGTGAAGCTCATTGTTCAGGGCAGTCACTTGAATACTAGTCACATAATTCTTCTTCACCGCAGTCTTTATCCGCTCTTCTGCCACCTGGCAGCTGTAGAAAAAGTGTTCGACTGCCCGGTTCGCTCCTTCCGGGAGGGAGATGACAGGACCATTCGACACAAGGGTCTCCAGGCGTTTCACCATCTGCTCGATCTCGCCAAGTATCTCGATAATGGAGGCAAGGGCTTTCTCCTTTTCTATTTCAGCTGGAGGCGTTCGTGCACGGCATTTCGGGCAGCCCAGCCCCTTCACAAATTCACTCCGTTCTGCCGGACTCATCTCGTGAGTCACGTAGTAAAAATCCCACGGCTCCCCGCATTTCCGGCAATACACCCCTC
>JAJRCM010000155.1 GCA_028678965.1 Methanomicrobiales archaeon
CACTCCCGGTCAAAAAGATGAATGGTGTGACCTTTGTTGTCAGCGAGCACCTGGAACTCGATATGCCGGGGTTTCACGAGATACTTCTCGATAAAGACCGTGGAATCCCCGAACGCTGACTGGGCCATCCGCATGCTGGGGGTAAGTGCCGCATCGATCTCCTCGGGGGTATTTGCGATCTGCATACCGATCCCGCCCCCACCGGCGCTCGCTTTGAGAATAATGGGATATCCAATACGCTCCGCGAGTTTCTGCCCTTCTTCCACCGAAGTGATTCCGCCTTCTGAGGAAGGGAGGACGGGGACACCTGCTTCCCGCATCATCCGTTTGCTCTCCAGCTTTGATCCCAGCGCCTGCATAGCCTGCCAGGAGGGCCCGATAAAGGAAAGCCCCTCGTCGGTTACCAGCTTCGCAAAATGGTGGTTCTCGGCTAAAAAACCGTAGCCAGGGTGGATCGCTTCCGATCCCGATTTTCTGGTGATGTCCACTATCCGGCTCATATTGAGGTAGGATTTTGACGGGTGCGCTTCACCGACACAGAACGCTTCATCGGCATACTTTACGTGGAGGGCGTTCTTATCAGGGACAGAATAGATAGCCACGGTCTCGATTCCCAGTTCCCGGCAGGCCCGCATCACCCGGATGGCAATCTCGCCGCGATTGGCAATCAGGATCTTGTCAAAATATTTCACTGGATCACCAGCAGGACATCACCGTTCTGGACGAGGTCTCCCTGTTCCACGAATATCTCGGTCACCTTCCCTCCCCGTGGGCTCTGGATGGGGTTCTCCATCTTCATCGCTTCGATAACCAGGAGCACATCCCCTTTCTTAACCATCGACCCCCTGGTGACCTTCACATCGAGAACCATGCCCTGCATGTTGGACTTAATACCACCTTCCATATCCTCTCGTGGGATATTCTCCTGTTTGGCGGCAGCAGCGGTAACAGCACTTCCCTCTACCGAGAGGATGCGGACAGAGAAGACCTCTCCGTCCACCTCTACCTCCAGGGAACTGGGCACTGTCGTACGGGAACGTCTCTCCTCTGCCCTGGCCGGGAGATCCTCCTGTTTTCGCTCTTTCCGCAAGAACGAAGGGGCGATGGCGGGATAGAGGATGTAGGTGAGCACATCCTCCTCTTTCCGTACGAAACCGGCTTTCTCCGCCGTCTCTCGCATCTTCTCATAGATCGGTTCGAGGAGATCGGCAGGACGGACAGTGATCACCTCATCATCACCAATGATGGTCCGCCTGACGTCCGCACTGATCGGTGCCGGAGGACGGCCGTAGAACCCCCGAACATAATCCTTGACTTCATTCGTGACACGGCTGTACCGTTCACCGTTGGACAGTACATTGATCACTGCCTGCGTGCCCACAATCTGGCTTGTGGGAGTGACGAGTGGCGGATATCCCAGATCCTCCCTAACCCGCGGTATCTCGGCATAGACCTCATCCAGCCGGTTCAGGGCATCCTGCTCCTTCAGCTGGGAGACCAGGTTGGAGATCATCCCCCCCGGGAGCTGCCACAGCAGGACATCGCTATCCACCCGTTCGGATATTGGGTCGAGAATACCCCCGTACTTGTCTCTCAGTCTCAGAACCTGGTTTCGCACCTTTCTCAGAGCGACAAGATCAATACCCGAATCGCGGGGGGTTCCCTTGAGTGCGGCCACGATGCTCTCCGTGGGTGGCTGTGATGTACCGAGGGAGAAGGGGGACATAGCGGTATCCAGTATATCCACCCCGGCTTGGATAGCGGCCTCATAGCTCATACTGGCCACACCGCTGGTGGAATGGCTGTGTAAATCAACGAGGACGTCCATCTCGTCCTTGATTCCCGTTATCAGGTCCCTCGTAGCCTGTGGCATGATCAGCCCTGCCATGTCCTTGATGCAGATGGAATCGCACTCCTTGGCGTACAGCTCCCGGGCCATGGCGAGGAATGTCTCGGTGGAATGGACAGGACTCAGCGTGTAGCAGATCGCTCCCTGGAGGTGGGATCCGGTCTTTTTCACCTCCACCATCGCCTTTTCCATGTTCCGAAGATCATTGAGAGCATCAAAGACCCGGAAGATATCCACGCCGTTCTTGTGGGCGGCGTGAACAAACCGTTCCACCACATCATCGGGATAGTGCCGGTATCCCACCAGGTTCTGCCCGCGGAGCAGCATCTGGACCGGTGTCCGCTTCAGCTCAGCCTTAAGGGAGTTGAGGCGTTCCCAGGGATCATCGTTCAGGAAGCGGATACAGGTGTCAAAGGTCGCCCCTCCCCATGCTTCGACTGAGAAAAATCCGATGCCATCAATCAGGCGGCAGAGCGGAATCATATCCTCGGTCCGCATACGGGTGGCGATAAGCGACTGGTGTGCATCCCGCAGGGTGGTATCGGTGATGAACACTTTAGAAGAGGTGGGACCGCGCATCTGAATACCTCATGTACAGAGGGATTACTACCATTAAACCCAATAAAATTCACTTTTTTAGTATAAAAATCAATCCCGCACCCGTTCTATCCTTAATTTCATCGTATTTTCCGATTCTATGAGAAAATTAAGGTTAATGCACCATTCCAACTCCTTATCGCGTGTAAGAGTCCCTCCTGCACACCCATCAAATATCGATAGTCCAGTTCCTTCTCGGACAGGACACCACCATGATACGGGGCGGGATTGGGTGGACGAACTTTCCCAGACGGAATGAGAGTCTCTCATCATAGAATGATGGGAGGACGAATGGTTCTGAGAGATACATACATCTTTCATCACGGA
>JAJRCM010000028.1 GCA_028678965.1 Methanomicrobiales archaeon
AGAATAGCCCCGCAATCCAATAATTTCGTCAAATTTCTCCAGCAAATGGGTGGGAAGAGAAATACCAATCCGCGATAATTCCGACTCAGACGGTGTCGGCATCATACATAGTGATATGAATCGACATAATATGTTGAATCTTTGCATTTAAAAAACGAAAAAGGTATGACGATATGGTCATTGAATCATTGTTCCTGTGGTGGGGGATACCCGAATTTCTCCTGAAGTGAGAGTGACTGGATACTATACTACCCCAATAACAGTCGACAGTATGGTGAGGATGGACGGTCACTTATATACCCTAGAAACGACCAATTCATTATCACTTCCTCGTGAAGGCTTCATGAGTATTCCATCGTATCTCGATACTGTGGCAACGAAGGGGGTTTGAACGTCATTGCGGGACATCACCATACCTAGTGTCAATATCGGCGTTGTCGGTCATGTCGATCATGGGAAGACGACACTCGTCAGTGCTCTGACGGGCGTCTGGACCGATCGTCACAGCGAGGAACTCAAACGTGGGATCTCCATCCGGCTGGGATATGCCGATGCAACGTTCTATGTCTGTAAGAACCATCCCGGTCCAGACAGCTATTCAACTACTCCCGAATGCCCCATAGGAGGTGAAAAAACCACCCCTCTGCGGACGGTCTCCTTTGTTGATGCGCCAGGGCATGAAACCCTGATGGCCACCATGCTCTCCGGTTCAGCGCTGATGGATGGCGCCATGCTCGTTATATCGGCGAATGAGCCCTGCCCTCAGCCTCAGACCAAGGAGCACCTGATGGCCCTCTCCATGGTGGGTATCCAGAAGGTAGTCATTGTGCAGAACAAGATCGATGTGGTCTCGCAAAAGGATGCCACCAAGCACTACGAGCAGATAAAGAAATTTGTCACGGGAACCATTGCGGAGAATGCCCCCATCATTCCCGTCTCTGCCCAGAAGAAGATCAACATGGGAGCCCTGATAGAAGCGCTTCATACCACGATTCCCGAGCCGGTACGGGACGCGAACCGGCCTCCCCTGATGCTGATTGCCCGGTCATTCGACATCAATAAGCCAGGGTCGAGCTGGAAAGACCTGAAAGGAGGCGTGGTGGGAGGTTCGGTGATCGGAGGTGTCCTCCATGATGGCGACGATATCGAGATACGGCCAGGTCTTCAGGTTCAGGTGGAGAACAAAGTGAAGTGGGAGCCGATAAGGACGAAGATCACCTCCCTCAACTCGGGATCAAAGAAAGTGGCTGAGGCGACACCGGGGGGATTAATCGGGGTGGGTACCAAACTCGATCCCTCCCTTACCAAGAGCGATGCGCTGGTCGGTCAGGTCGTTGGCTATGCTGATACTCTGCCACCGGTCTGGGAAAAATTGACGTTCCGAGTCACCCTCATGGAGCGGGTGGTGGGTGCGGACAGCGAGATAATCATTGAACCGCTGAAACACAAGGAGCCGCTCATGATATCGGTAGGAACTGCGGTCACTGTGGGCGTCGTTGTCAATACAAAGAAAGATCAGGTGGAAGTGATCCTCAAACGACCGGTGTGTGCCGATGTGGGCTCCCGCATCGCAATCAGCAGACAGGTGAGTGGCAGATGGCGGCTGATCGGGATGGGAGTGCTGATCGGGTGACGGTCCTCCTCGATACCAATGCGCTCATGCTCCCGGTGCAATTCGGGATTGATATCTTCTCTGAACTGGAACGAATCCTCGGACAGTATCAGCCGGTGGTATTGCGGGGAACCCTCGAGGAACTGGAGAGGATTGCACAGGGAACGGGAGATAATGCTGTTGCCGCACGGGTGGGAAGAACGCTTGCCGAACGGTGTCACATGGAAGGGGATAAGGAAGAGCGGGGTGACGTGGATACCGCTATCATCCGGTTTGCAGAAAGGAACCAGTGTGCGGTAGTCACCAATGACCTGGCATTGAAAAAAATCCTGCAGGAGAAGGGCATCAGAGTGATATCGATGAGAAAATTGAAACGATTGGATGGTGGCTGGTGAAGCGATGTATTACCGTTTGAAACTTGCGGATAAGGTGCGGGTTCCTCCTCATCGCCTGGGCGAAGATCTCGGGGTGGTGATCCTGAATGTCCTCCAGGAGCAGCTCGAGGGGAGCATTGATAAAGACCTGGGCATTTTCATTGCCGTCACCAAGGTCTTCGATATTGGTGAAGGGGAACTGGTGCCGGGCGACGGAGCGGTCTACTATGACGTCACCTTTGAGGCACTGGTGCTCCGGCTTGCCCTGCAGGAGATTGTGGAAGGGACTGTGGTGGAGACCACCAGTTTCGGTTCATTCATCAGCCTTGGACCCATCGATGCCATGCTCCACGTGAGCCAGATCTCCGATGATTTCATCAACTATGATGAGAAGAACGGGCGGCTCATCTGCCAGGAATCAAAACGTTTCATTGCCGTGGGAGATGTGGTGAGAGCGAGGGTAGTGACGCTCAGCCTCACCGAACGGGAACCACGGGAGAGTAAAATTGGCCTCACCATGCGCCAGGTCGGCCTGGGCCCGGCAACATGGCTCGAAGAGGAGTACGAGAAGGAGAAGGGTGCGGCTCATGGTGGTGCGTAAGAAACAACCATCCGTCTGCCGGGACTGTCACCGGGTGGTGGAAGGAGAAAGTTGTATGCTCTGCGGCACCACCAACCTGACCACCGATTGGGCAGGGTATCTTGTGATCATCGATCCCGAGCATTCCGATGTCGCAAAAAAGATGAATATCAAATTACCCGGACGGTACGCGCTGAAGGTTCGCTGATGCTGAGGCTCCCCGCCCATCACCGCGAGGGTCTTCACCGACCGTTCGGAACCCTCTACCGGAACCTCTCCGAGCTCCTCCCCCTTCTTTCAGGAAAACAGGTCTATGCCGTGGGGGACGTGGTGACCCACCGGCTGCTTCGAATTGGTGTTGTACCGGAAGTTGCCGTCATAGATGGGAAAACAATGCGCACCCCTTGCTCCTGGACTCCTGAGTACCATGCACGGAAGATTCATGCAATGAATCCTCCAGGGACTATCACTGATGAGCTCATCGCGGCCATACGGGTGGCACTTTCTCACCCCCCCTCCCTAATTGTGGTAGAGGGGGAAGAGGATCTCGCCGTTCTTCCCCTAGTACTCGCCGCACCTGAGGGCGGAATGCTCCTCTATGGTCAGCCAAACGAGGGAGTGGTGCTCCGCGAGATAGATGCACAGGCAAAAAAGGATGCTACGAATCTTCTCTCGCTTTTTACCTCGGAGTAAAGTAGCAGGGAAGCTGTCGCGAGACTTTAAATAACCCGGTTGACAACATATAAAGGATATCGATGGATTTTAAACTCACTGAAGACAGGAGAAACGAGCTTTTACATCGAAGGGAGCTCACCTTTACGGTCACCTACAACGGACCCACTCCCTCGCGACAGCAGGTGCTCGATAAACTATCCGCACTCCTCAATCTCAACCAGAATCTGGTGGTCATTGATTCATTGACCACACGATTCGGGAAGATGGAGATCCATGGGACCGCACGGCTATATGATAACCAGGAGATAAAATCACAACTGGAGCGCCCGTATCTCCTCAACCGTGGAAAACCAAAGGGAGAGCAGGAGAAGGGGAGCCCAGCACCTGAAGAGAAAAAGGTGGAGAAGGAACAGGTGAAGAAATAATGGCCGAAAAGCGGAGTGCCTACTACACCATCAAGGACGGGAAAGCGATCCCTCAGCGCAAATCGTGCCCGCGATGCGGGACTGGGGTTTTCCTCGCTGAGCATACGGACCGACTCTCCTGCGGAAAGTGTGGCTACACAGAATTTAAAAAATAAATTTTTAATGCCGGTGACCGGGCAAATCCTGGGGATTGAAGGCACTGCCTGGAATCTCAGTGCCGCTCTTTTTGATCAGGATCTGGTCGCAACTCATGCTTCTGCTTACCGCCCACCGCATGGGGGTATCCACCCCCGGGAGGCAGCGCAGCACCACGCGACAATGATGAAGGAAGTGGTGGCAAAAGTACTCGAAAAAGCGGGCACCATTGTGGGGGTGGCATTTTCCCAGGGTCCGGGTCTCGGCCCATGCCTGCGCACCGTTGCCACCGCGGCACGAGCACTTTCGCTCTCTCTCAATATTCCGCTGATAGGAGTAAATCACTGTGTTGCCCACGTGGAAATCGGCCGGTGGGCAACGGGGTGCCAAGATCCCATCACTCTCTACGCCAGCGGAGCAAATACCCAGGTCCTCGGCTTCCTCAATTCCCGCTACCGGATATTTGGAGAAACACTTGACATCGGGATAGGAAATGCTCTGGATAAATTTGCCCGGTACCATGGACTCCCTCATCCGGGGGGACCGGTGATCGAGGATCTGGCAAAAAAAGGATCCTATATTGAAATGCCCTACACGGTCAAGGGAATGGATCTCGCTTTCTCTGGTCTCGTCAGCGCTGCCAAGGATGCGAAAGCCCCGATGGAAGATGTCTGCTTTTCGTTCCAGGAGACCGCTTTCGCCATGTGCGTGGAAGTGACCGAGCGGGCTCTTGCCCACACCGAAAAGGATGAGGTTCTGCTGGTGGGGGGTGTGGGAGTGAACCGCAGGCTCCAGGAAATGCTGCGAATCATGTGCGAGGAACGGGGAGCCACGCTCCATGTGCCCCAGCGGCAGTATCTGGGGGACAATGGGGCGATGATTGCGTACACGGGCAGGCTGATGCTGGAGCATGGTCAGGCTCTCCCCCTCGAAACATCCCGTGTCAATCCGTCCTATCGCGCAGATGAGGTGGATATCCGATGGAGGGCGGGTGAGGAGCCCCGCAAGATAACGGTGCAGAAAAGGACTGAAGCGAGAGGGGCAGAGGCAGTGGTCACTATCGAGGATGCATTTGTTACCAAACGACGGCTCAGCAAGTCATACCGGGTGGGGGCGCTCGACCAGAGACTGATCGGAGAGCGGACGAAAGCCGAAGCCCGGCTGATCTCCACAGCGAGGAAGGCCGGGGTTTCGACCCCGATTATCAAGGACGTCACCCCAGATACCATCGTCATGGAACGGATCGACGGTACGCTTCTCAAGGACGACCTTTCTCCACAACCTCTTCTCGCAGCCGGTGTGGCAGTAGGGCGGCTCCACACGGCAGGAATTATTCATGGCGATCTGACCACCAGCAACATGATCATCAGGGAGGGGACGTGCGTGCTCATCGATTTCGGGCTTTCCCACGTCTCCACTGAATTGGAAGCCCGGGGAGTGGACGTTCACGTCCTGTTCCAGACGTTGAAGAGCACGACGTCTCAGTACCAGCAATTGAGTGAGGCATTTATTGATGGATATAGCCGGGAGTTTTCGGCTGTTGATGACGTGTTAAAGAGGGAGTGCGAAATAGAGCACCGGGGGAGATACCTGTGAGGCTGGCGGTGGTGACCGGAAATCCGAATAAAGCGAAAGAGGTTGCTGCGTTTTTTTCAGGAAAGCTTGAGGTGGACCATATCAGGCTCGAATGTCCTGAGTTCAGGCATGACGATGTAGGGGAGATCGCACGGGAAAAAGCCCGGTTTGCTTACGAACGATTGAAGGTACCTCTCATTGTCGATGATACTGCCTTTTCTATCGATGCGCTTCAAGGCTTCCCTGGCCCCTACGCGGCCTATGTGCTGAACACCATCGGGATTGGGGGCATCCTCACCCTGATGCAGGGCAGGCCAGAGAGGGCAGCCCACTTTGTCACCGCTATTGCCTATGCCGATGATGACGGTGTTTTGGTGTTCAAGGGAACTCTTGATGGAACTATCGTTGCACCGAGGGGTACGGGAGGCTTTGGCTACGACCCTATCTTTGAATGGGAAGGACACACTCTGGCAGAACTCAGTCTCGAGGTGAAGAGTACCATCTCCCACCGCGGACGGGCTCTTGCAGCGTTCTCCGGGTGGCTGAAAGGTAAAGGTCTCCTCGTGCTGCATAAGAGTTAAGAAGTGGCAGCACGTTGTGTTAAGAACAGATAGTGTGGTGAATACCATATGGCAAAATTTCCGGAAGCGGAAGCACGGTTATTAAATGTAAAAATTTGCATGAAATGCAATGCCCGCAACGCGATCCGAGCAACTCGCTGCCGCAAATGTAATTATAAAGGTCTGCGTCCCAAGAACCGTGAACGCAAGGCATGAACAGTCAGGCACTGTAATAAGTTACTCTCTTCCCTTTTTTGCTGTATTCTCCTCGATAGGTCTCGATATTCCTCTTGTAGCCGATGCGATCCACAAATCCCAGCTCTCTCAACTGGCTCCGTACCCGCATAACATCCTGTTCGTCGCGCCAGTCACGGGTATACACAAAGATAACCATCCGTTGATCCCGCGATTCAGGGTTCGGTTTCGCAGTACTCACCTTCGAGGAGATGCCCAGTAGACCGGCGCAGGTGGCATTCCGCACTATCCTCCACGCCTCGTCCGCCTGTTGGGGATCGACAAAGATCAACCATTTTCCAACATTCTCATCATCAACGGTATGGATACCTATCTGCGGTGCATCTTGAATAATGTAGAATGTTAGGGTCGTTTTGGTAGGAAAGACGCCCTCCCCCATCTGGATCATATGATAGACGGTTTCGGTTCCCCCATATCTTTCTTTTATCGTCGTGGCGAGCGCAGGATATTCCCTCTCGAATTCTCCGAATAGCTCATTGATAGCATCCCGGAATTCAGCTCCTTTCTCCACCAGCTCAAAGATATATGGCCCGCGTAATCGGAGAGCCTTGTGTAAAAAAATCTCAAAGATACCATAGGCCACATCAGCCTGTATCGCCAGGTTCTCCTCTTCCATGTTAATCGGTGTTCCTCGTAGTGTAAAAAGGATTCGGAGGCTAGTGTTCAATTCCGAGTAGCAGTGATGATCCTGGCGGCCCGTTCGCCCGAGAGAAGCATCCCACCAAAGATGGGTCCCATGCGGTGTTCCCCGGCAACGGCATTCGCCGCCATACCGGTGACGATAAGACCGGGGTATACTTCCTTGGTGTGGTGGAGGATCTGGGATTCGGCACGATCTGCCCACATCGACCGTTCTCCTTTTACCTGAAGAAGTCCGCTCTTCTTCTCAATGAGTTTGGCAATCACCGCTTCATGACCGGTGGCATCGACCGTGAAGCGGCTTCGTATGGTGAGGGGATCAACATGGAGATGGGCAACTTCTACCGCTGTCCAGTTGATGACGAGACCGCTCAACCTTCCATCCTCTTTGATCATCACATCTTCCACTGAGGTGAGATTGAAGAATTCAACACCATTATCACAGGCCGCAGCGGTCAGTTTCGCCACCGCTTCAATGGATGAGGCAACATAGTAGGAACCAGCGAAGGTCTGATACCTGATGCCGAAGTGGTCAAGAAGTCGTCGTGCCTCCTCCTGAACCACGATGCGGGGAAACATCATGCCTCCTCCCCACATGCCCCCTCCCACCGAGAGCTTCTTCTCGAACACCGCACACCGCTTGCCCTCTGCCGCCGCGAACGCAGCACAGGTTAGCCCCGAAGGCCC
>JAJRCM010000003.1 GCA_028678965.1 Methanomicrobiales archaeon
ATGCCCGCTATCTAACGATTCACGAGCCGGTTGTGACCGATGTCACAGGGTAACGCTCATTACCCTCTCCCTCATCTATCTCTCCATTGGTTCACACCAACTGAGGAGAGGGTACCTGCATGCCACGGGGAATTCACTTCGAGATTCCAATTAAGAATCCGGAACGGGCGGCTCAATTCTATAGGGCGGTGTTTAACTGGGAGATAAGGAAATGGAACGGGCCGGTGGATTACTGGCTTATCACCACCGGCCCAACACCGGGACCCGGTATCGATGGAGCCATCATGCGGGGAACCGACCGGACAGCAATAGACCGGACCAATGATGTGCTGATCACCTTCAGTGTCCCATCCATCGATGGGTTCGTGAAAAAGATTGTCAAGGCTGGCGGGAAGGCCCTCAAGCCCAAAACAGTGATTCCCGGTGTTGGCTATCATGCCTACTTCGCCGATCCTGAAGGGCACGAATTCGGGATCATGCAGAGTGATCCGATGACCAAATAACGATCATGGGAAGGTTCCGTCAAGAAGGGACTATTGCGGTGTAGCTTCAGCTGTTGAATCGAATAATATTGAGGATTTTAATGTTTTTACAAAACCTGCATGAAACTTTCTCAATTTCTGTCGATTGTGCTGTGTAATCATGACATCGGGAAGGATGTGTTCTGTATAATCTGTATGAGGCAACAATTGCCCTCTGGGGAAATCAGGAAATGCTATCAGGTCATCGAGGTACCCGACCGAGCGATGGCACCCAAAGAGAAGGCATCGTGTTATTTTAATAAGGGGCAACACAGATGACGTATACCTTCAACAGAAATTGAGGGATGGAACATGAAAAAAGGATTTGTTGCAGATCTCGAAGATCTAACACGGAAGAATACCGATTTCCGAAGGGTACTCTATACGGGAAAATTCAGCCAGCTCGTGTTGATGTGTCTTAAACCGGGGGAGGAGATTGGCGAGGAAACGCATGACGACGTTGACCAGTTCTTCCGTTTCGAAGCGGGGGAGGGAACTGTCGTGATTGGAGGCGTGAAGCACATCGTGAAAGACCGTAGCGGTGTGGTAGTTCCCAGTGGGGCGAAACATAATGTGATCAATACTTCGAAGACCGCAGACCTCAAGCTGTACACGATCTACTCCCCTCCCGAGCATCGAGACAAGGTGGTGAGGAAGACAAAGCAGGAGGCCCTTGCTAAAGAAGAGCATTTCGACGGAAAGACGACAGAGTAAATATCTAAGGAAACGATCTGGCTCTCCTCCCTTTTTCGTATGAGCGAGCGGCACCTTCAGAGCTGCTGTATCTAGCAGTTCACCTCATTTCTGAATAAAACGAGATACCATTTCCACAAACAATAATGGAATACTGTTATATCTTGCCATTCCGACTTTGTGAAATGGGTATATGCAATGCCAACAGACGAGGAACTTCGTCAAATAGCACGGAAAAGTGCTGAAGAGAAGGTCGGATTTTATATCCACTTTTCTGTCTATATCATGGTAAATCTCTTGCTTATCACCATCTGGTATACGAGTGGAGGAGGATTTCCGTGGTTCATCTTTCCCTTACTTGGATGGGGAGCCGGGGTGGTCGCCCATTATATCGGGGCGTTTCGAGGTCAAGTCTACGTGGAACGGCTTGCAGAAGAAGAGTACCGGAGGCTGAAAGGGAAGGATTAGTCAGAGTACTGGATGGTCGAATGAGGGGCTTTTTCTCGCTAACTCACTCCATATCCTCCCAACCGGATACCCTTACTTTTTGGGTATAGTGGCAGTCTCGCCACTATCGCCACGTTCAAGACAACCCCTCAATACGTTTGTCCTTGCCAGGCAAGGGGGAGGTAAGAAACGTCCGGTGTATGATATGGAGGAATTTTTTTTAGGAAAAAGGTACCAATTCCCAAACGCTGCAGGGCACCCCATAACCTCCAGAAAAAACTTATCCATTGATAAACGAATCGGAAGGTTGCTCTGAGACGATCAGCGTGCAGTAAGGTCGGTAATATCGTTGCATAATTCCTCCTACTTCGTGCATACAACCATCAGAGCTGTGGAAGAGGATATGAAGTGAGGTGATCAGATGCAGTTTGTCTTGTGGTATAAATTCTCCCCGGAAAATACACAAAAGGTTTTGAATTTATGGAAGAAATTTAAATATCCCAAAGAAGTCAAGGCGATTCACCGCTATATCGTCATTGGGAGGCACACATCAGTTGCCATCTTCGACGCTCCCAATGAAGAGTCGATCCTAAAAATTACTGCTCCATTCAGCCCATATGGGGTGGCTAAAGTTGCACCCATCATGCCACTCGAAAAAGCAATTGAGGTAAAGTGGTAGGTGCAAATATGTTATTTTCCTCTTTTTTCATGTATTACTGCTCCGACATGCACCCTCCTTACTTCATAGCGTTACTACCTTCTCTATTCCTGTTCAGTCCATAGGGTGGTCTCCCGTATGGTTACCATGCCCTGGCTGCGGTTCGAAATGGGTATATAAGGCATTGCGGGAGGGGCTCTGGGAGGGCCGGTACTGTTATTGCTTGTTTGAAGTGGAGGAAGACGATCTCTGAACATCTATAGACATTGTAAAACTTTATTTAAGGAAAATTCGAGAGTTTGTCATAATGCCGGAAGATACCGCAGGATTACGAAAGACTATCCTTGCCCGGTTCTCCGCGGCATTCATTGTCGTGGCCCTGATACTCTTCCTCACCGCAGGCTCTCTGCAGTACCGGCAGGCATGGGTGTACCTCGGTGTCCTCTTTATACCACTGGTCTTTGTTGTGAATTACTTCCTGAAAAGAGATCCCGCATTCCTGGAGCGGCGGATGAGAGTCCGGGAGAAGGAGGGCTCCCAGAAAAGGATCCAGGCCATCGGGGGTATCCTGTTCTTTCTCGGCTTCCTGATCCCGGGGTTGGATCACCGGTACGGGTGGTCGTCAGTGTCGACCCCCCTTGTCCTGGCAGCAGATGCGGTCGTATTCCTTGGCTACTTCTTTATCTTTCTGGTCTTCCGAGAGAACAGCTATGCTTCCCGTATTGTTGAGGTGGAAGCAGGGCAGCGGGTGATCACCACCGGTCCCTATGCCCTGGTCCGGCACCCCATGTACCTGGGCGTCATCCTGATGTTCCTGGCCACACCCCTGGCTCTGGGCTCATGGTGGGGGCTGCCCGTCTTTCTCTTGCTGCCGGTATTTCTGGTCCTCCGAATCCAGAACGAAGAGGAGGTACTGACACGGGAACTGACGGGGTATGCAGAATACTGTCAGAAGGTAAGGTATCGGCTCATCCCGCTGGTCTGGTAGGATGGGGTGACAGCACGTAGGAACTCCCCTCACGGCATATTGCCTGATCAGGGTTCAAGTCCGCCATAAGACTCCTGGTTCCTTTGAGCGTTTGACATTCGCTTGGGGGACGTCATTCCATCCTCATGACTGAAGGACAGGTCAGAGCAGATCTCGCATCAGTTTGATTGCACAGTACTCCCCACACATCGTGCAATCCTCTTCCTTGCCGGCAATCTCCCTTGCCCTGGCCTCATCAAAGGCCAGACGAAACTGCCCTTCCCTGTAGACATTCGCCCTGTGAATCGCCATCTCCCGGTCAGCCCTATCCTTCCCGAATTTTACGAGATCTCCGATGTGTGCGGCAATCCGGAAGGCGATGAGCCCCTCCCGAACATGATCAATGGAAGGGAGCCCAAGGTGTTCAGATGGGGTTATAGCACAGAGGTAGTCCGCTCCCGCGGCGCTTGCTGCACTGGCACCAGCACACCCTGCAATATGGTCGTACCCGAGACCGACGTCGATTGGGAGGGGGCCGGCGACAAAGAGTGGAAAGGGAGATGCCCGTTTATATCGCCGCATGGATTCGGCGATCCGGTTGTAATGGATATGCCCACCACCCCCCTCGATGATCACCTGGACCCCTGCCTGGTGCGCCTGATGGGCCAGCTGAACATTGAGCTGAAGCTCCTCCTCCTGTACGGCATCCCATTCATCCAGAATGCATCCGCTTCTGGCGGTGTTCCCAAGAGAGAGGACGATATCATGACGTTTCAGGATGCAAAGAAGCTCCCCAAACTGTTCCAGGAAGGGATTCTCGCATTGATGGAGGAGCATGTAGGCGCTGGTGATCGATCCCCCTTTTGAGACCACTCCCAGCAACCGCTTCTTCTCTTTCAGGAGTTCGAGCATGGGACGGTTCACACAGTGGATCACCAGGGAGCTCACCCCCTGATTCACCTGGTTGCGAATGGTGGCGAGGAGATCCTCGCTTCTCATCGTTCTCAGGCCTACCTCCACCGCGGTCTGGTAGATGGGGACGGTGGTGATGGGGAGGGTGGTATGCCGGAGGATCTCCTGGCGGATTTCTGTAATATTTCCTCCCATGGAGAGATCGGAAATGGTATCAGCACCATAGGTCTCTGCAATCCGGGCTTTCTGAATCTCCTCCTCAAGAGAGATTCGAACACTGGAGGTGCCTAGGTTCACGTTCACCTTGGTACGGAGTCCCTCCCCGATCCCGATGGCCCGATCTCCCCGTTGCAGGATCACAACCCTTCCTTCCGTGATCTGCCTGGACAGGTGGACGGGATCCACCCCTTCCTGATCGGCTACTGCATGAATGGGAGGCGTCACCCGGCCCTGGGATGCTGCCTCAAGAATCGTTCCGATCCCTCTCCCCCCTGGTACAATGAATCATGAGATGTTTAAGTTGTATTCCCCTCGGCATGCCGCGGGGTATCATGAACGATGCTCCTGGGATCTCAGTCTCTCCTGCTCCCGCAGCACGTTTCTCCGGATCTTTCCTGAGATGGTTTTGGGCAGACGATCCACGAACTCGATCGCTCGGGGATATTTATAGGGTGCGGTGACCCGTTTCACGTGCTCCTGCAGTGCGTTCACCAGCGCTTCTGAGGGAGTGAACCCTTTCTTCAGCACCACGAAAGCCTTTAC
>JAJRCM010000156.1 GCA_028678965.1 Methanomicrobiales archaeon
CTCGATATCGAATGGACCTCTGAGCGAGTGCCAGGTGCCTTTTTTGCCTCAGAAATGTTCCTCCATTTCGCCCAGATCCTCGATGAATGGGCTGTTGCCGATCCCGGCATCCTCACCTATTTCGGGAACGAATCCCTGATGGAAAAGTCGCATGGCCAGAGCCACATGGCGTATTTCAGGCACCGGTTCAGGATCAAGGGCCTCTACCTGCTCGATGAACCAGAGAATGCGCTTTCCCCCCGGATGCAGCTCGAACTGTTGAAGCTCTTTCAGGAGCTCAACACCCTCGGTACCACCCAGTTTATCATCGCCACCCACTCCCCCATTCTGCTCGCCTTTCCTGACGCCGAAATTTACAGTTTCGATCACACCCCCATCCAAAAGGTAGCCTACGAAGAGACCGATTACTACCAGATCTACCGTGATTTTCTGACCAATCGCGAGCGGTATCTCACCACTCTGTAACTTCTGGCTCGCACCTGAAGGTCACATACCGAAGATGAGCTGGGTGGTTTGTCATGCCTCAAGGAAGAATTGTTCCATATCGGTATTCGGCGGGGTGTATGGTTTGGGAGTATAGGCCAGGATCTGCCGTATCTGGTGCCGGATCATCTCTGGCCGCTCTCGTATCAGCTCCTCCTGTTCGGATATCGGAACAGAAAAGGCGTGGAGATCCCAGTGACACCACGTACAGAGCACAAGCAGGAACCCCTCAAGGTCAGCCGGGAGCTGCTGCTGCGCCACCTTCTCATCGATCATCGTATGAATCCCAAGTTCATCAAGGGGATGCTCCCTGCCACACAGCTCGCACCGTAAACTGACCACCAGTTTGATCTTCTTTGCCTTGATAGGGTAGGTGTAGAAGAAACGCAGGGTTGTCATCCGACTGGTTCCCCGTACTTCTGACAGGGAGCTGCAGGGTAATATAGGTTGGGCTCTCCCCTCACTGAATGGAGCGACCGTTGGAAATCGATTATGGGAGCAACTCTCACTCCTTCCCTGCCCGGCAATACAAACCTTCATCGTGCGAGACACCATTGAAATAGCCAACGGAGTTGTTTGAATTAGGAGAGATCCCAACGGTAGCAATGACCCGAGTGATGTTAGCGTTGTGAACAGCACTGGGGCTCCAACGATACGTGTACGATTACCAAAAAAATGGAACCGGGAGCAATTCGCCCGCGCCGAATTGATGATGGGGGCCAATCATATCCGGGTACTGTGTGACGACGGTGTCACGCGTATGGGCCGGATCAAGGGCAAGATCAAGAAACGGGCGTGGATACGAGAAGGAGATTATTTAATCGTCACTCCCTGGAGCTTCCAGGATACCAAGTGCGATATCTCGTACCGGTACCTTCCTCCGCAAGTTGACTGGCTCAGAAGAAATCGCTATTTATCCTGAATTATACTTATTTTGACCATGATCGATGGTACACCTCATTGGTTGCCATCCCTCCTCCTTTTGATGGTTACCACCGTGAATCCCTCATCTTCATAAAGAAAGAACTTTCAACAGAGCACTTATTATTGAGCGAGGTTAGACGTGGCATGGGGGCTCATGTGAAAATCACGTATCAAATCCGGAAAGAACATACTGAACTTCTGGGCAGTCTGGACGGACTTACCGAACTCAAAAAAGAAGATGAAGAGAAACGCCGGGAGGGGCTTCGAGCTATCATGATCAGCCTCGATGCCCATGGGAAGGGAGAAGAACAGACCCTCTTTCCTGCCTTACGTAAGCTGGATGCCACGAGATCGATTGCCCTCCGTGCCGTGGAGGAACACCGTATCCTGCGCATCATCATGGCAGAAGAGACCGCGACCGGGGTGCGTGATGAGATCTGGCTCCCCCGCTTGGTGATCCTGCGGAATCTCATCAAACTGCATATGCAGCATGAGGAGGATGAGGTTCTGATGAAAGCGGATGAGCTGTTTACCGAGACATTCCTGAAAGAACTTGGTAAAAAATTTGATTTCGTGAAGAAAACGGTGAAAAAGACGTACCTATCATAGATCGAGAGCACATTCAATCAGGCGATGTACACACCCGAACGCCCCATTGACAGGAGTCGAAACCCTGCCTCTCTGATCGACAAGCAAAGGTTTCTCCTTACCGAGGCATCAATGACCCCGATCTGCTGATTATTTGATACTCTTCTTGGCATATCTTTATCCCCCACGAATACTATCGAACACTCAACCCTTGAAAGAGGGGAGTCATTTTGGGGAATAGGTATGGGTGAAAAAGAACCAATCAGATATGGATGGCTGAAGGTGATGTACGTCTGGACCATTCTCATCGCTGGGGGGTTTGGTCTGGGTTTACTCACCATGCCAGAACAGTTGCGAGCCATGTTCGGATGGCCGAGTCAAGATCCAGTACTCTTTGGGATCGTTGGATGTGTATACGTTGCATTCGGTCTTCTTGCCATTCTGGGCCTCCGGTCCCCACTTAAATTTGTTCCCCTCCTGCTCCTCCAGCTCTGCTACAAATTGATCTGGTATCTCGTCATCTTCGTACCAACGCTCATGGCAGGGCGGGTGCAGATGTATGGGTGGGTATTTGCCGGAGTGTTTGCCACGTATATCGTCGGAAATCTCATCGCGATTCCATTTTCATACGTATTCGAGAAAGAAGCGAGATAATATCTGTTTGAATTTCATTTTTTTCATCATTTACGCTTGACGCTTCAGGAGACCTGTAAGATCTATCCACTCTTCATAAATACTATTTAGACTATTTTGGATATCCTATATTACAAGAACGATACAGCATAAGGAATGTGAGGGACACTCAATTGTTTGGTGATGCATGACTGGGGGAGAGGACATTCCCAATTCTCACAACCAGTACAGCGGGAAACTATTCTCTCAACAAAGGCTGATGTACTATTTTTTCCTGCTGGGATTTTTTGCGATATTCTCAACCACCATCTCCAAGAACCCAGTCCTCCCTCTCTTCACTCAGGCACTTGGTTCCAGTGATGCCGTAATCGGGCTCATTGCAGCGATATCACCTATTGCCGGCATCCTATTCAGTTTTCCGGTTGGTGTCCTTTCCGATCATGTCGGGCGCAAGCGTCTTCTCATCAGTTCCGGTGCTATCTTCTTTATTGCTCCCCTGCTCTACCTGTTCATCGTCCATCCTTTATGGTTGATCCCTCTCCGTTTCTTCCATGGCATGGCGACAGCCATCCTCGGACCGGTCATAGCTGCTGCCATCGTTGAACGGTTCCCTGCGACAAAAGGTGAGATGCTGGGACAGTACTCATCGGCGACACTGGTGGGGCGGATGTTGGCCCCCGCTGTCGGGGGACTCGTCCTCACCTATTTTGCTGCTGCCAACGGCTTGATCGCATACCAGGTCGTTTACCTGATTGCCGCTCTCGCTGGCGCACCGGTTTTCATTTTGACCCTGTGGTATCCTGATGACCAGAACCACCACCGTTCGATCATCAGCATGACCTCCTTCAAAGAGAGTTTTCGTGTCTTTTTCTCCAATCCGAGGCTCCGGGCAACGGCCTCTGCGGATATGGCGACCTACTTTGCGTATGGAGCATTCGAGACATTTCTTCCCGTTTTTCTGATAGGAAAGGGAATAAATCCCTATCAGATCGGGATTATTTTTTCCGCCCAGGTGGTGCTGATTGCCGTCACCAAACCATTTTTCGGTCGGCTCTCCGACCGTATCGATAAACGGATACAGATTATCGCGGGGCTTCTGGTACTAGGAGGATCAGTCGCTGCTATTCCTCACTCTTCGACGTTTTTCGAGTTCCTGGCACTGAGTATGGTAACGGGATTCGGGATATCCCTGTCCACCATCGCGACGAGCGCTTATATTGCCGATGTCGCACAGCGACAACAGGTAGGTGCCTCCATGGGCGCACTCTCATCAACCATGGATGTGGGTCACTCTCTTGGGCCACTCATCACCGGAATCATCATCACGGAAATGAACTTTTCCGCAGGATTTTTGATGAGCAGTATCCTGATCATCATCGTCACTGGTTTTTTTGCATGGTCGGTGAAAGAACAGTGACGTGCCTTTTATCCTGACCACCTATGGATGGAACTCCTGGAATGACTTCCGTGGAGAAAAGAGGTGGGGGAATTTTGGCTACCGAAAATCATCATTTCAGATAACCTTGGGAGGATGGGTTATTTGGTACCCTCCCCTTTAACCATCATCCGTCCACAGACAAGACACAGAGGTGCGTTATGGCCTGGTCCGAATTTATAGTCAAGATGGTACGGTTTTGCATGTTCAAACGGTGTGCCTTCGTGATTACAGTGATATTTTTCCATCCTGTTACCTCCTGTTTTTACAGTCTCTGCAAGTATGGCCATATTCTCAACGAATGAATAAATAGTTTCTATACGTCGATTACCGTCTTCTTGTTGATACGAGATGATGCCAGACTCCGAGGCATCACGTAAAAAACCCGATAATGAAAAAAGAGGTATTCTGTATATACCTAAAGTTTTGAGAGAGGCATGTATACCATACCCTCAAAAGTGTTATATAATTGTTCGGGAGACTGGTATTTCAGTGATAAATGATGATTGAACCCGCTACCAAAGCAAGTAGTACCCTGAAGGAGATGCTGAACCGAGCAATCGCCATGGAAATTGCAGTCAGTGTTCAGTACATGTGGCAGCACGTACAAGCGACCGGTGTCAAGGCAGTCGCCGTGCAAAACGTCTTCCGTGAAACGGCCATCACCGAGATGAAGCATGCGGAAAAGATTGCAGAGCGGCTATGGTACCTGACCGGCACCCCGACCACACAGCCCACCAAGATCAATGTCGGTGGAAACCTCAAGGAGTTTCTGGAGAACAATGCAAAAGCGGAACTGGAGGCAATTACCTTCTACAAACAGATTGTAAAGCAGGCAGAGAGCGAGGGAGACGTTACAACCGCTTTCATATTCAAGGAAATTCTAGAGGACGAAGAGGAGCATCACGATACGTTCACCACGATCCTGGAAGAGGTGTAAGGAATACCACTTCCTGGTATCCCTTTTTAACAAACTCAAAATAACCACCGCCAATTCGATAGACAGAGATTCTTTCGTTTAGAGTGGCTCCTTATCATACAATATACTCCCGAGGTTTGGCAATTCTTTGAGGAGAGGTTAGTCTAGTCCCGGTGCAACATCATGCCGAAGCATCATGTAAGGATCATTTGTTGGGGGGTATTTGTTAAAGGAAAAAAGTGTCCACCCCTGTAAAATTAATATCATGTTGAGGATTACGATCTATCTTGAGTTACCTTTTTATGTTTTTTGATACAGTATCTCATACCCATTCTGGGTACTGCGAGGGATGATAAATGAGGCCATATCGGTTGATTGGAATGATAATTGCGGGTGCAATAGTTCTACTGGTGGTAGTATCTCTCGTTATACCATTCATTCGACATGCATGTGGAGAATTGTGCGAAAGGACTGGTGAATAAAAACATCTCGATTTTCTTTCAGACTCCAGCACCTCTATTGAGTAACTCTCCATTTTATTCTATGGCCTTATCACCCACTCCCACATCTCAGTTATTGTATGGTTTCTTCTCCCAGAAAGAAAAGTCAATATATATTGACATCTCTTTTTCTGAAATGTTGGTGAGTATCCATGGTGAAGATGCCCGAAGATCTGGTACTCCTGCTCAACGAATGGCACACAATTCCTGTGGCAACCGTTGGGAAGGAGGGAAAGCCCAACGTTGCTGGCAAATCGTTGATGGTCAGGGATAATGAATCGTTGATCTGGGGTGAACTCTACTTCATGCAGACGTATGAAAATCTTCTTCAAAATCCTGTCGCATCGATCTGTGTCTGGCAGAGAAAACCACCGTACAAAGCCTACAAGATGAACGGAAGGGTTGAGATTCATGAAGACGATGCTGTCGCAGATCAGCTGAATGAACATATGCGTATGGGTCACGGGGCAGATTTCAAGCCCCGGAAAAAGAAGATGGCAGCGGTTGTTTTTCTAGTTGAAGAGATTTACGATCAGACTCCACGTCTTGAATCCGGTGGAAAACGGATTATGTAAACGAAAAGCTGACAAGCCCTGAAAATGTTTGGGGAAATATTCTCCTTTTAATTATATAGCATCCCCCGGTGGCGTAGCACACCGGGTACAATTAAAATGCATCATTGCTGTCCTTTCGATAAGAATAGCTCCTCATGAATCTGAGAAGGTACGATGCATCGAGTAAAGGATAATTATATATATTAGATATATCTAACATAAAGTTATACAAAAAAAACAAAATGTTCGTAATGGATAATATGAAGTGAACAAACTCTGATTGAAATGACTCAAAAAAACTTGAAGGGAGGTAATTGATGTGACAGAACTCATATGGCTTTTTGTTAGTATTGGAATCGGAGTCGTCATTGTATTCCTTGGAATTGTATACGTTATATTGAGACTTCGAGATAAAACGTCAGGTTTCCCTGCCCAGGACGAAAGGACACAGAGGATCAGTGGAATGGCCGCAAGGTATGCACTGCATATAGGTCTATATTTCATGATGGGTGTTATGTTCGTACTTATTATCGGTCAGGAATTTTTAGACCTGCCAGATGTAAGCGCAGGACCGGTACTCATTGCATCTATGTTGGTATTCAGTCTAACGTATCTTGGATTGCAATTCTATTTTGACAGAAAACGGGATCAAGTATGAGAACCAGAATAAAGGAGTTCAGAGCCCGGTACGATTTGACTCAGGAGGAACTCGCAAAAATTGTTGGCGTACGAAGGGAGACCATCCTTTTTATAGAGAAAGGGGACTACAATCCTTCTCTAAAATTGGCTCATGATGTTGCGAAGGCACTGAAATCCACAATCGATGAGCTCTTCATATTTGATGATTGAAGTTCGTTTCATTTCCCATGGTCTCGTTGCACGTCAATCGTATGGTTACAGGTGGATATCCCGTGGATGGTAATGAAAAAGATCGGGAGATTGATGAAAACCTCTTACCGTGAGAAAAAGCGGTACATTGGCCTTATTGCGAGGATAATTGCTGCAATTAAATACCAGTACCACTCTGCTGAGAGGAGGATTGGTAAGAACTTAATGATAAACAGTGCTCCAAAAAATATTGTTGCCTTCGTCAATCCAATATCCACGATATCCAAATTGCTAATTTTCTTATTTGCCCACGATACAATCTCCATAGTATTGAACATAGATGCGCCAAATTAAATACTTACATAAATCGGGAGTATTCGATGGAGAGGGATTCCGTGTTATGAAGGCTACCAGACACGGTTTTTTTATGTTGAATCGCAAGTGGATTAAGCTACCAGAACAAATAATGAACGGAGCTGCATATGGGTATCAAAGAATGGGTTGTACCTCAAGATCAGATATTTTTTGATCTCTTCGAACAGCTGGCTACTGTTGTCCTGAAAGCATCAGAAGAACTCGTTACTCTTGTTGAGACCAACGAGGATATCCCCTCCCGAATACGGAAAATAAAAGACCTCGAACACGAGGGTGACAGGATAAGCCATGAGATCTATGAGCACCTCAATACGACCTTCATTACCCCTCTTGAACCGGCGGAAATATCTCACCTTGCCTCAGCCTTAGATGATATTCTCGATTTTATTGATGGGTGTACCCGAAAAATGGGGTATTACCGGATTACTGAATCTGATGCTCACATGCGGGAACTGGCCAAATTTATCCAGCTCTCCGTCGCCGAACTGGCTACGGCTGTCACGCAGATCAGAAAAATCAAGGATTACCGGGGGATAGAGAATAGGTGCATCGAGGTTAATAGGCTCGAGAACCTTGCCGATGAAGCCCTCGCCTCTGCTCTGATGGATCTCTTTCAAACAAATGATGCGGTGAATATCATCAAAATGAAAGATATCTATGACTATCTGGAGATAGCCACCGATAAATGTGAAGATGCAGCCAATGTACTCTCCGATATCGCCATCAAGCATTCCTGACGATCCATGGAGCTCATACTCATTCTCGGGATATTGATCGCCCTCCTTTTTAACTTTGCCAATGGCATGAATGATGCAGCCAATTCTATCGCTACTGTCGTGGCGACTCGGGTGCTCACTCCACTTCAGGCAGTGCTCATGGCTGCGGGATTCAATCTTATCGGCCCCCTCCTGTTTACGACTGCTGTGGCGAAGACCATCGGAAAGGGAATTGTCAACCCCCCCTTCATGACCATCCATGTCTTTTTTATCGGTATCCTCATCGCCTCCATCTGGGTGCTCCTTACTACGTTCTCCGGCCTTCCCATCTCTGCAACTCACGCGTTGATTGGTGGGATCATGGGAGCGGCCGTAGGGGCTGGGGGACTGCAAGCATGCCCTTGGCCCTCCCTCCTGACCATCGGTACCCTTTTTCTCTATATTGCCATCAGCGCCTTGGTTGGAGCTATCATATTTGCTTCCATTGCACGGATAATGCGGGAGGAGACCTGGAAGGGTTACTTAGGATTGGGTGCCGTATTCGGGAGCTCACTCATCGTACCCCTCCTGATGATCACCGGTATCGTATCGATAACTGGCATCCTTGCCATTTTGATTTTTATTGTCTTCTCCCCCCTCCTCGGGTTCATTGCTGCCTATGTCTCGGTCCTCGTGGTGATGCGGCTGTTCAGCACTTCTAACCTGCAATCCATGAACTCTGTCTTCAACAAACTGCAGGTCGTCTCCGCCGCTTTTTACAGTTTGAATCATGGGAGTAACGATGCCCAGAATGCGATGGGGGCGATTACGGCCATGCTCGTCGCTGCAGGCATCCTCCATGAATTCACCGTTCCAGTGTGGGTTATTCTCCTCTCATGCACGGCCATTGCCTTGGGAACGTTCATGGGAGGATGGAACGTCGTCAAGACCATGGCCAAGAAGATCACCCATATCCGCCCTTACCAGGGGTTCTGTGCGGAAACGGGAGGGGGTATTGCCCTCACCTTCATCACTACCTTTGGGATTCCTGTCTCCACCACCCATGCCATCAGTGGTGCCATAACCGGGGTGGGGGCAACTCATGGCTATTCTGCCATCCAGTGGAACGTCGTGCGTCGCATTGTCATGGCATGGATACTCACCATTCCTGTCACCGCGATCACTGCGTTTGTTGTGTACCTGGTGTATCGGATTGTCTTACTCTGAAGTAGCGATACTTCCTTTTTCAGTGCTGAACCAATGCTAGGGTTTGGTACATAAGGTCTCGAAAAAATGTCAATAGAGGGAATGACTACAGGTGTTCTAACTCCTCGCCACTTCCCTCTCAATAGTATGGATCTTGCGGTACAGAGGAAGTTAGTTCCTCTATAGGAGGAGAAAGGAAGAGGGAGATCTGTACGGAGGTACTTGGTTAAATACCGGCGACTGACAGTATGTTATCAGGCAGAAGCACTGACAATGGCAGAGGATGAGGAATTACAATGATCATTGACGCCCGGGTACGACCCCCATACAAAAGTCTGAAGCAGGTCCTGGCATCAGAACCAGGTGCCCGATCACCCGTCAAACGCAGCCCCCTGGTGAGCGGGTACGAACGCACCCCCTCCATGGTTCAGAAATCATGGGAACTATTTATCGAAGAAATGGATGCAGCGATGGTGGATAAGGGTATCCTGGTGGGCAGACAGGCAGGGCACCGGATCATCTCCAATGATGATATCGCCGAACTCAGAGATAGGTATCCCGACCGGTTTCCCGTTGCCCTCGCCGGCATCAATGGGGTCAACACCGGGGAGGCGGTCCAGGAAATTGAGCGGACCCTGAAGGAGATGCGGTTCAGGGGGATTGCGGTTGATCCCGGCTGGTGGCTGCCGCCCCGTTATGTGGATGATACGCATAATTTTCCTCTGTACCAGCGATGTGCCGAACTCGGTGGTGTGCTGTACCTTACCTGCAGTCTCATGCAGGGACCCGATATCTCCTATGCCGAGCCCTACCGCATTCAACGGGCGGCGAACGCCTTTCCGACGCTACCCATCGTCGTTGTCCACGGGGCATTCCCCTTCACTAGTGAGATGCTCGGGGTCATGATCGCCAACGCACCGCTGGGGAATCTGTGGGTGATTCCTGATTTCTTCCAGTTCATTCCAGGATTCCCCGGTGCGCAGGACTGGGTAGAGGCAGCCAACCATTACCTGGGGGACCGGATTCTCTATGCCTCCTCCTACCCGGTACGGCCCCTGCGCCAGAGCCTTGACGAGTTCAGGAGGTTCTCTTATAAACCAGAGGTGCTGGAGAACCTCCTTGCACGGAATGCCGCGACCCTGTTTGGCATCAAGGTTACCATCTGACAATGGAGTGAAACCATGACCTACATGGATATGACCATCAAAGCGGACCTGTTGTCCATCGGAAGCGTGGATGTTGATGCCTCGTTACTACCACGGCCCTCGTTTTCAACAGCCGGTCCCGGCATGGGGATTCAGTCCATTTTCTTTACCTCGGGCGGTCACCGTGTCCGCCTGGAGGTCAACAGGGACTCACCTCTGAAGATGAAACTAAAGAACGGTCATGTTGCTATCGAACGAGACCACCGGGAGATTGTAGAAGGGGAGATTGAAGAGGTCGTTGCTCACTGTCCCGATCAGGTGTACATCACCATCAGTGAGCGGTGTATCTATAACTGTACGTTCTGTTCTGTTCCCAAGTCACAGGGAAAGATAAAAACCGTGGAGGAGATCCTGGACATCGTGGAGAAGGCACGGAAAAACGGGAAGTTAAAGGTGATCGCCCTGACCTCGGGAATTTCAAAATCACCGGATAATGAGATCGACCGTGTGGTGGACGTGGTGAAAGCACTCAAAAAATATCAGGTTCCCATTGGCGTGGCCGTCCACCCGGGGAAAAATTCCTCTCAGCGACTCAAGGATGCCGGGGTGACCGAGGTCAAATATAGTGTGGAGACCATGGATCGGGAGATATTTGACCGGGTGTGTAAGGGGCGAAAAGGGCATACTCTCGATTTTATCCTGGAATCGTTGCGTGATGCGGTGCGGATCTTTGGCAGGAACCGGGTCTCCTCCAACATCATCATCGGGCTGGGGGAGACGGACGAGAATGTCCGCCAGGGTGTGGAGTACCTGGCACAGATGGGGGTCATCCCCATCCTCCGTCCTATAACCATTTCACCCCTACGGAAGGACGACCTGACGATGGCCACCCGGCCCAGCCCGGAGCGGTTGCTGAACCTCACGAAAATGACGCGGGAAATCCTGGAGAAGTACGGTCTCCGGGTCGACGTAGCCCAGACTATGTGCCTTCCCTGCACCGGCTGCGATCTCACCCCCGGCTACGATGTATAGACCTGCACGACTGCCCTGTCTCCTCTCCTGACTCGTTATCCGGTCATGGTCCTCTCGATCGGGATCCGGCACATCACGATGATGGACTGCGACGCCGCGGCGAGCTCCGGCAGAGTATAAGTATGCCACCATCAGTGTCACATGACGAAAAGAGGAGATAGGTGATCTATTAGGGGATTCTCCCTTCTCTCAAACATCCCCCGGCATCTGTCCCAGGAGGGTATCCTCACTCCTTCAATTTAACGAGGATTCTCCCGTTCTCTATCTTCACCTCGTGGGTCTTCAGGTTCCTGGGCGCCTTGAACAGTTTCGCTGCGGATAATTTGAACCCCCTCCAGTCTGTCCACCGAAGTACCCGCCCATCGCTCAGATCAAATTGAGAATGGTGCAGGGGACAGGTCACCATGGTTCCCTTCAGAATCCCCTGGGAGAGATCGCCGCCCATATGGGGACAGCGATTGTCAACAACATAGTAGCGGTCCCCTGCTCTGGCGAGGAGGATCTCACGCCCCCCGACGATACTTTTTTTCATGGTGCCGTCCTGCACCTCACTCATACTGGCGATGTCGACGAAGTCGCTCATGATATCTTCCGGTGACGAAGTCTGTATTTGACTATAAAAAGGTAATACCCGATCGATACCTACCCGGTTATGACCTTCCCCGTTCGAGAAAGTATTATCTCCTTTCTCCAGAAATGGGATTGGAAGAATGGCTTCACCCGCGGCATTCTTGAGGCTAAGAGAGTTGCCGATTCAAACGAAACTCGAATAATAGCTAACGGGATGATACCATGAGTCATCAACCGATAACAACAGGAACAAAAATTCTTATCCTTCTCCTGATCGTTTCATTTCTCGGCAATGGATATCTAGCACTCCTGACCCTGTCTCCCAAGGAGCAATCGGTGGAGACTATGCAATCCACGATCAACAGCCTTGATGCCCGGGTGATGGAGTTGACCTCTCAGCTGGAAGACACGAATATCACCCTCCGCAATTATGCCTCCCAGCTGGACACCTATCGCCAGATGGTCGCTGATCTGCGGGAGCAGCTGAATGCCACCTCGACAACCCTCCAGGGATATGCAACCCTCCAGGGGCCGGCGGTCCTCCAGAGAACTGAGACTATTCGGGATGGACCCGTTCTCACCCAGCAGACCGTCACCGAGGGGGCGATGATCGATATCTCAGTGGAGATACGACCCGGGGAAGGCCGGGTCCTCGTCCATACCACGCCCTTGATGGGCATTGTCTTCCAGGATACAGCGAACACCGCGGTCTTCGTCGCCCAGAACATCACCGGAAAGCACTTCGCGGGGAGCGATGTGATCTTCAGCGTGGAGGCCCAGGACCAAGTGCCGGCCGTCGACGGGCCGAGCGCCGGGGCCCTGATGACCGCGCTCGTCATTGCTGCGCTTGAGAACCAGACGCCCCGGCAGGATATCACGCTCACCGGAACCATCGATCCTCAGGGGCATGTTGGGGCAATTGGGGGGATCCTGGAGAAGTCCCAGGCCGCCAAAGCGAGTGGAAAATCGATCATCCTCCTCCCCCGGGAGAACGCCCGCCTGGTGCAGTACACCGAGACCACCAGGAGGGTGGGCGGGTTCACCTTTGTCCAGCGGGTCCCGAAGGTGGTCGATGCCAAGGAATACCTAGAGAGCGAGGTGGGGATTACGGTGACCTATGTCGATTCCATCAGGGATGTGGAGCAGTACCTGGGCCTGGGCACTGGCTGATATGGTGACGCCCGGCACCACCTTTTTTCCTTTCGGTTGACCTCCCCACCCGTATACTCCCGGGCATGCCATTTTAACACGGGATCTCATACACATTGCTATGCGTCCAGAAAAACCGTGAGGTGTGCTAGGGGACAGACCCTTATAGTTTGGGATACGAGGTGGAATCGACCATGGCCGCCATCAGGAAGCTCTCCCTCTTTGACCTGACCAACATCGTTGTGGGCTCGATCGTGGGAGCGGACATCTACATCGCATCCGCCCTCACAGCCGGGATCATCGGTCCGTTTGCCATCATCGTGTGGGTGGTGGCGGGCATCTGTGCGGCGATCCTTGCTCTGGTCTTAGCCTACTGCAGTTACTACGTCCCCCGGGTGGGTGGCCCCTACGCCTTTGTCACTGCGGCCTTCGATGAGTTCTTCGGGTTCCTCAC